>CAJADV010000102.1 GCA_903938575.1 uncultured Gammaproteobacteria bacterium | reverse complement strand
TCCGCAGCCGGCTCGCTGATCACCGCCGCGAAATGCGCCGAGACACGCGCACGATGCGCGGCGAGCACGTCGGCAAAGGCCTCCCAGCCGGAGAAGCGCATGGCGTAGGCGAGCAGCTCGCGCTCTTCGGGGGCCTGCGGGAGCGCCTGGGTCTGCGCATCGTCGCGCGCCTGCAGCGCGTGTTCGGTGGCACGCAGGAACAGATAAGCCTCGCGCAGTTCAGCTGCCGCCTGCGCCGGCAGCTGGCCGAGCTCCGCGAGCGTTTGCAGCACCGCAAGCAGTCCGCGCTCCTGCAGTCGCGGCTCACGCCCGCCGCGGATCAACTGGAAGCTCTGGGCAATGAATTCGATCTCCCGGATGCCGCCCGCATCGAGCTTCACGTCGCCGGCCTGGCCACGGCGCGCAACCTCGCGGCTGATCATGGCCTTCATCTGGCGCAGCGACTCAATGGCGCTGAAGTCGATGTAACGGCGATACACGAAAGGCCGCAGTGTGGCGAGCAGCGTCTCGCCCGCCATGCGGTCTCCGGCCACCACGCGCGCCTTGATCATGGCGTAGCGTTCCCAGTCGCGGCCCTGGTCCTGGTAGTACTGCTCCATGGCGTCGAAGTGGAGCGCCAGCGCGCCGCTGTCGCCGTAAGGCCGCAGCCGCATGTCCACGCGAAACACAAAACCATCCCGCGTGACTGCATCCAGCGCCTTGATCAGGCGCTGCCCCACCCGGACGAAGAACTCCTGATTGCTCAGGCTGCGTTCGCCCGCGGTCTCGCCTT
This sequence comes from uncultured Gammaproteobacteria bacterium, assembly GCA_903938575.1. Taxonomy (GTDB): domain Bacteria; phylum Pseudomonadota; class Gammaproteobacteria; order Pseudomonadales; family UBA5518; genus UBA5518. Next base: position 3,562 of record CAJADV010000102.1, on the reverse strand, counting down.
GCTCGGGGTAGGCGAATATGAGATCGATATCCGAGGAGAGATTGAGCTCGCAGGCGCCGAGTTTGCCCATCCCGATCACCGCCAACCGCTGCGGCAGGCCGCTAGCCCGGCCCACGGGTTCGCCGTGCTTGCGGGCGAGTTCCGCGTGCGCATGCCCAAGGGCGGTCTCGATGGCTGCCTCGGCGAGCGCACTGAGATCAGCGGTGGTTTCCCTGAAATCCGCCAGCGCGCACTGCTCGCGCCAGAGAATCCGCAGCATCTCGCGACGGCGCAGCGCCCGTAGCGCCGTCATCAGCCCGGCCTCGTCGACAGTCTGGCTCACCGCGGCGCCGGCGCGCAAAAGGTACTCGCCCACAGCATAGGAGCGCGCGAGGTCACCGCTCGCCAGCAGCTCGGGCAGCAGATCACGGTGACGCTCGCACTCGCGGACTTGCGCACGGCTGATGCACAGCACGCGGGCGAGCTGGGCCGCGGTGCCGGAGTCGTGCAGCAGCGCCTCCAGCACGGCGCAGCGCTCCGGCCCGAGTGCCCCGGCAAGACGCGCCGCCGCCTCGGACAAACGCTCCGTGAATCCGGGCGCCACCGCGCCCACCGGTAGCGACAGGCTCATGCAGGGTCGCGCAGATGTTCGACCGGCGCCACGCGCATGACTTCCTCCAGCGAGGTGAGGCCGGCTGCAATCCGCCGCGCACCCCCGAGCCGCAGCGTCTTCATGCCGCCCCGGATCGCGACGCGTCGCAATTCAGTGGAGTCACTGTCCTCGCGGATGGCAGCCCGCACGGTGTCGTCGAGGCGCAGAATTTCGTAGATGCCCTGGCGCCCGATGAATCCGGTGTTCCGGCACTCCTGGCACCCGACGGGTCGGTAGGTGACGGTGGGCGTGCGCGCCTTCCACGGCGAGACGAGACGCGTCCAGGCCTCGTCGTCCAATTGCGCGGGCTGCTTGCAGTGCGGGCAGAGCACGCGCAGCAGCCGCTGCGCCATCACGCCGAGCAGCGTGGCGCGGATGAGATAGGCGGGCACGTCGAGCTCCAGCAGGCGCGTCACAGCGGAGGGCGCGTCGTTGGTGTGCAGCGTGGAGAGCACCAAATGCCCGGTGAGCGCGGCCTGCACCGCCATCTCGGCGGTCTCGCGGTCGCGGATCTCGCCGATCATGATGATGTCCGGATCCTGCCGCAGCAGCGCGCGCACGCCGCTCGCAAAATCGAGGCCGATCGCGTGGTGCACCTGCACCTGGTTGAAGCTCGGCTCCACCATTTCGATCGGGTCTTCGATGGTGCTGATGTTCACGTCCGGCGTGGCGAGGAGTTTCAGCGTGGAGTACAGCGTGGTGGTCTTGCCCGAACCCGTGGGGCCCGTCACCAGCACGATGCCGTGCGGCTGCCCGATCATCGCGCTCCAAGTGGCGAGATCCTCGTCGGCAAGACCGAGTTCGTGGAAGCCGCGCACCAGCACCTCGGGGTCGAAGATACGCATCACCATCTTCTCGCCGAAGGCCGTGGGCAGCGTGGAGAGCCGCAGCTCAACCTCGTTGCCGCGCGGCGAGCGGGTCTTCAGGCGGCCGTCCTGCGGGCGGCGCTTCTCGGCAAGGTCCATGCGCCCGAGGATCTTCAGGCGGCTCGTTACCGCCATGGCCACCGCGGCGGGCAGCTGGTAGACCTGCTGCATCACGCCATCGATGCGAAAGCGCACGTTGCTCTGGTCGCGGCGCGGCTCGAGGTGGATGTCACTCGCGCGGCTCTCGAAGGCGTACTGCAGCAGCCAGTCGACGATGCTGACGATGTGCTGGTCGTTGGCGTCGGGATCCTTGAGCGCGTTCAGCTCGACCAGCTGCTCGAGATTGCCGGCCACGCCGCGCGGCGCGGTAAGGCCGGTGGCGCCGCTCACCGAGCGGGCGAGGTTGTAGAACTCCACGGTGTAGCGATCGATATCGGCGGGGTCTGCCAGCACGCGGCGGATGGGGCGGCGCAGCGTTTGCCCGAGATCTGCCTCCCAGCCCGCGATCATGGGCTCGACGCCGGCGATCACCACTTCCTGCGGCGTGCTCTCGACGGCGAGTATCCGGTGGCGCTTGGCGAAGGCGGAGGACATCACGGCCGTGACGGCTGCGGCGTCGATGCGCAGGGGATCGATGTGATAGACCGCCTGCCCCACCCGTCCGGCGAGCCAGGCGAGCAGCGCACCGACATCGAGCACGCGCCCAGGATGACGCGGGTCGGGCAGGTTCTGCGCGGCAAGGAATTCGATGGGGTGACGCCCGCCCTCGGCACGGCTGCGCGGGGTATAGCGCAGGCGCTTGGCATCGGCGTGGCTAACGAGGCCGTCGGCGGCAAGGGCATCGAGCACCTCGCCGTTGTCGAGCGGCTGCCCGGCGCTGAAAGGCGTGGACTGCGTCATGCGCGCACGAACTCCCGGAATGACCACGGCATGCTACCAGAGGCCTGCCGCAAACCTCAGCGCGCAAGACCGCGCTGACCGTATACTCAGGCTTCGTGCGGCCGCGGCGGCCGCATGCACGCGAGACCCGCCTGCGATGCCCCGACCCATCCCCGATCTGCTCGCGATGTTCGACCGGCTGCTCGCCGCGCCGTCGGTGAGCTGCACCGATCCGGCGCTGGACCAGGGCAACCGTGCCGTGATCGACCTGCTCGCCGGGTGGACGGCGGCGCTCGGTTTCCGGGTCGAAGTGCAGGAGATACCGGGGCGGCCCGGCAAGGCCAACCTGATCGCCGTGCTGGGCGAGGGCCCCGGCGGGCTGGTGCTGGCGGGCCACACCGACACCGTGCCCTTCGATGCGGATCTCTGGCACGTCGATCCCTTCCGGCTGACCATGCGCGAGGAGCGCCTCTACGGCCTCGGCGCCACCGACATGAAAGGTTTCTTCCCCATCGCGCTGGAGGCAGCGCTCGCCTTCCGCGGCGCGAAGCTCGCCGAGCCGCTGATCCTGGTGGCCACGGCCGACGAGGAAAGTTCGATGGATGGCGCCAGGCTGCTGGTGGCCTCGGGCCGGCCGCGTGGCCGTCACGCCGTGATCGGCGAGCCCACGGACCTGCGCCCGGTGCGGCTTCACAAGGGCATGATGATGGAGGCCGTGACGGTGACCGGGCAGTCCGGGCACAGCTCGAACCCCGCCCTCGGCAACAATGCCCTGGACGGCATGCACCGCGTGATCGCCGCGCTGCTCGCTTTCCGCACCGAACTCGCATTGAAGCACCGCAATCCGCTCTTCGAGGTCGAGGTGCCCACGCTGAACTTGGGCTGCATCCACGGCGGCGACAACCCCAACCGCATCTGCGGCCAGTGCGAGCTGCACTTCGACCTCCGCCCCCTGCCGGGGATGGAACCCGAGGAATTGCGTATGACGATCCGCGAGCGACTGCAGTCGATCGCCGCCGAAACCGGTCTCGGCATCAGCATGCGACCGCTGTTCCCCGGACTCTCGCCCTTCGCCGAGGACGCGCTCGCACCGGTGGTCCGCGCCGCGGAAGAATTCACCGGACACGCCGCGGGGCCGGTGGGCTTCGCCACCGAGGGTCCTTTCATGCAGGAACTCGGCATGCAG
>CAJADV010000101.1 GCA_903938575.1 uncultured Gammaproteobacteria bacterium | reverse complement strand
CGGGACGAAATCTCCTACAGTCTGTACTGCATGCAGTCAGAAGCGGCCATGGTCCCTCCACCCCCGGCAGGCCCTTTTAGACCTGCCGGGGGCGAACATACAAGCGGGCCGTGCCCGCGACGCATGCCCGCGCCCGATGCTGCGCTCCTCCATTCACCCTCTTTAAGGCGCCTCTGGCGCCGCAAAGCCGCTTCGCAGCAGAATGTCCCCGCTACACAGGGCTCCTGCCCTCTGCCCCCGTCTGCGAGGCGACGACATGTACGGAATGGTCAACCAGGCAATGCAGAAGATGGTCGTGGGCCTGCACGGCGAAGACACATGGCTCCGCATACGCGAGCGCGCCGGCTGTGACATCGAGGCTTTCGTGCGCATGGATGCCTACTCGGACTCTGTCACCTACAGCCTGGTGGGCGCGGCCGTCGAGGAGCTGGGTACAGATCCCGCGGCGCTGTTGCATGCTTTCGGCGTCTACTGGATCTTCTATGCGCAGAGCGCGGGCTACCGGGACTTCTTCCAGGCCTGCGACAGCTACCAAGGGTTCGTGCAGCAACTCGATGCCATGCACGCACGACTGCAGATGGCTTTCCGCGAGCTGCGCGCGCCGCAATTCGCCTGCACCGTGGAGGCCCCCGACGCGGTGCGCGTCATCTACCGCTCGCATCGCCACGGGCTCGACCCCTTTGTGGCAGGCCTCTTCGAGGGCCTGGGGCCGGTATTCAACGTGCGTGCCACGGTGAGCAAGACTGCGGAGCATGTCTCGCAGGAGAGCGGTGTCGAAATCCATTATCTGGTGCGGTTGGAGGCTGCATGATCTCTGCGGAGACGCTCGCGCAGCGCCAGCCGGTCCACGCCATCATCGGCCCCGACCTCAGGGTGCTGCAGCTTGGCCGCTCGCTGCAGCGGCTGTGTGGAGATGCGGCAGATTGTCCCTTCGGCAGCTTGTTCGAGCTCCTGCGTCCTACCCTGGCGGTGCTCGATGTCGCCACGCTCCGCGGGCTGGGCCCGGTATTCTGCCAGGTCAAGTTCCTGCCCAACGGGCTGCCGCTGCGCGCGGAGTTCCTGCCGGGTGATGACGGTTGCGTGGTGATGATCGGCAGTCCGGCGGTGGTCAGCACCGAGGAGCTTCGCCAGTACGGGCTCGGCTTCAACGACTTCGCCGTCACCGATCCCTCGGTGGATTTCCTCATGGCGCTCACCACGCAGCGCGCCACGCTCGACGAACTCCACGCGGTGAACGCCAATCAGCGCGAGCAGCGCAAGGAACTGGAGCGCATCAACGCGCGCCTTGAAGCCGCCACGCGCGAGGCCACCGATGCCTCGGCGGTGAAGACCCGGTTCCTGTCCAAGATGAGTCACGAGCTGCGTACACCGCTGAACGCGATCACCGGGCTTGCCGAATTGCTCCGTGACGGCACGCGCGACAGCGAGCAGCTGGCGTATTTCGATGACATGCGCGACGCCTCGCAGCTGCTGCTCTCGCTGATCGGGCAGGTGCTGGATCTGTCCAAGATCGAGTCCGGTCAGATGACGCTCGAGTGCCAGCCTTTCGATCTGCACCAGGCCATCCAGAAAGTGATGGGCCCGCTCCGCGCGCGAGCGGAGTTCCGGGGTCTGGCCTGCGCCTGGATAGTGGAAGCGCCGCCTGCTGTCTGGCTCCGGGGCGATGCGCTACGCCTGCAACAGGTCGTGCTGAACCTGGTGGGCAATGCACTGAAGTTCACGGAGCACGGCGAGGTCGAGCTGCGCGCGGTACTGGCGCAGGACAGGCTGCGGCTGGCGGTGCGCGACACCGGGCCCGGCATCGCGCCCGCGGACCTCGCGCAGTTATTCCAGCCCTTCGTGCAGGTGGGCCCTGTGCCCGCGCAGCAGGGGGGTTCGGGCCTCGGGCTCGCGCTCTCGCGCGAGATCGCCGTGATGATGGGCGGCACCCTGACGGCCCAAAGTGTGCCAGGCACGGGCAGCACCTTCGTGCTCGACATTCCCGCCGACATCATGGCCGCGCCCGTTGCCAGCGTCGCGCCCGCCCCGGTGAAATCCCCCCCCTCCAAAGCCAGGCTGCGCCTGCTGCTGGTCGACGACAACGCCATCAACCGTCTGGTCGGCCAGCGCCTGCTGCAGCGGGATGGCCATGAGGTCGAGGTGCTGGAGAGTGGTGAGGAGGCGATAGAACGACTCGCACACGAGCGCTTTGACGCCATCTTCATGGATGTGCAGATGCCGGGGCTCGATGGCCTCGAAACCACCCGCATACTCCGTGCGAGGGGCGTGACTTCGCCAGTGGTCGCGCTCACTGCGAATGCGCTCGCGGGCGATCGCGAGATCTGTCTTGCAGCGGGCATGACCGACTACCTTTCGAAGCCCCTCGACCTCGCCGAGTTGCGCGCTGTTGTGCAGCGCGTCAGTGCCGCATGAGCGCCGCGGATCACCGCATCGGCCGTGTGCGCGTGCTGGGCGGCGCGCAGAACGGCAAGTACCCCGCTGGCAATTCCCTGTGGGTCGAGGGCACGGAACGCGCGGCCGTGATCGATCCTTCCCTCTCGCTTCTGGAGCGTCGGGAGGAGCTCGGGGGCCGGGCCGATATGGTGCTTTTGAGCCACGCTCACGAGGACCACACGGCTGGACTCGGGCTCTTCGCCAACGCACCGGTGCATGTGCATCACCAGGATCTCGTGGGTCTCTCCGGCATCGACGGGCTGATGCAGATCTACGGCTACGGCGGCGAACTCGCCGAGCGCACCCGCGCCTGGGTGCTGGAGCAGTTCGCGCAAGTGCCGCGGCCCGATGCCGTGGGTTTCGAGGACGGCGCCTGCTTCGAGCTTGGCGGCTCCACCGTCAGGGTCTTTCACGCTCCCGGACACACGCGCGGGCACTGCGTGTTCCGCATCGAACCCGAGGGCGTGCTGTTTCTGGGTGATATCGAGCTCAGCAGCTTCGGGCCCTACTACGGCGACGCGTGGTCGGACCTCGCGGATTTCGAGCGCTCCATCGAGTTGATTCGCGGTCTGGACGCCAATGTCTGGGTGTCGTTCCACCATGTCGGTGTGATCGAGCATCGCGCGGTGTTCCTCGAGCGGCTGGAGCGATTTGCCGCGCGCATCACCGAGCGCGAGCAGGCGATGCTCGCCTTCCTTGCCGAGCCGCGCACCCTGCCCGAGATGATCGCGCACAGATTTGTTTACCCCGCCCACGCGAAGCTCCCGTTCATCGACGCCGTGGAGCGGCGCACCCTTGAGCAGCATCTCGCGCGATTGCAGCAGCAGGGACGTATCAGTGAGCTGGAGCAGGGGCGCTACGTGCTTGTGTAAGGGCGGGGATGGTCTTGCGGAGTGTCTTGCCGGGGCGCCCGGATGCTGTCTGTGCTGAGCGCTCAGCAAAGATCACGACTCCGAAAAGAGCCTCGGTAGCAGGATGTCCTGCGCGTCCACGGTGAATCGGAGCCCTACACGTCCTTTCTCGCTGCTGCTGCCCAGCACACCGTCGCGCAGCAACAGGGCCAGCAGATCTCGCGCGGTCCGCTCGCCCAGCCCCGTGATCGTGGCGACGTCGCCGCGTGCGATCTCGCCACGGTGCAGTACTTCCACCAGCAGCCTCGAGGCCTCCGGTCGCCATTCCTTCAGCTGCGCGTAGCGCGCGATGCGCGACGACAGGCCATCGATGTCGAACAGCTCTTCCATGAATCGGATCTGGTCCAGACACACCTGCAGGAACCACTCGGAGAAATCGGTGAGGGCGCGCTCCGAGAGATTGCCACGCCCCGCCAGATCGCCCTGCCGGGGAGAGTCTGCGTGATCCATCATGGACTTGTACTCCGAGCGCCCGGCGATGCCGCGCGCAAGGCCTCGCGATATGGACCAGAGCCCGTGTGCACCGATCCCTGCGTGATGCGCCATGGCGTGGCTCATCAGGCGGCTGACGCGGCCGTTGCCGTCCGGGAAAGGATGGATGTGATTGAAGCGGTGGTGTGCCGCTGGAATGGCGAGCAGGCGGCGTGAGGTGCTCAGCTTGCGCTGGCTGTAGCGTTCGGAAAAACAGGTCATGAAGCGCGCTACCGAATCGCTGCCCGGGGGCACGTGACGGCCCACGGCAACATCGTGCAGCGGATCGTTGCGCAGCATGCCCGGCACCATCCGGAAGCTCCGCCCGGGGCCTTCGATAAGCAACATGGCACCTGGGGCGTCCCGGTAAAACTCCCCGTGCAGGCGCAGCAGGAAGTCGAGGCTCGCGGGGTCCGCGAGGGTGCCGGCAGCCGCCTCGGCATCTATCACTTCCTGGATGCGGATGTGGGCTCTCGCCTCAAGCTGCAGGTTGCGCCGGGTTTCATCGATGTCGAAGTCGTTGGCCAGTGCGCGTTCGATGTCCCTTGGCCTGGTGTTGTGGCCCTCGATCAGGTTCGAGTAATAGCAGTTCATCACACGCACCAGCGCTGCGAGGCTGGCGGCCGTTTTCGGGTGCAGGCGTGCGCCCAGCCTGCTGGCAGCGGCGGGAATCTCGGCAAGAAGATCGAGTAGCGTCCCGCGTGCCTCATCGAGGAGGCAGGGCTCAATGCGCGAGACAGCTTCGGAGAGGGCGTTCATTTGCCGGTTTTATAGCAGGCTTGGCGCATTGAATGCCAAAGGATTTGCGTTCCCATCGGGGTTTTCGCTGCCGATATGCATTGCCGATCTCGGGCAGGGTCGATCGGGCGCGCACGGTGTCAGCTGCAATCAGGTGGAAAATCGCGAGGCTTATCTGTCAGGCGTTCCTCGCGCCGTCTGAGATTCGAGGCGTCACTCTCAGGCCCGCACCAGCCGCCCGGGCAGCTCGCCGGTGTGCGCTCCCTCGCGGTAGACCACGCGACCACCCACCACCGTCGCCACATAACCCTCGGCGCGCTGCACCAGCCGGCGCCCACCGCCGGGAAGATCGTGGCTGATCTCGGGCGGGCGTAGCGAGAGCCGCTCGAAGTCGATGAGATTGAAGCGGTGGTGTGCCGCTGGAATGGCGAGCAGGCGGCGTGAGGTGCTCAGCTTGCGCTGGCTGTAGCGTTCGGAAAAGTTGCGGCTGGAGGTCTCCTGTCCGATACCGTTGCCGCGCTCGAGGACCAGCACCTCGCGCCCCGCCAGCGCGAGCGCACGGGCGATCGCCAGGCCGACTACGCCCGCGCCAATCACCACGGCGTCTACCCGGTAGTCCATCACATGCCTACCGGTGTCATGGTGCCCCCGCGTCTCCCCCTCACATCGATCCACAGATGCGGCAGCTGCAGTTCGGCCAGCCACGCCGGGCCGTGTTCTGCGCGCAGCATCGCGATGGTGCTGGCGCTGCCCGCCAACACGCAGAAATCCGCCACGACCGTGACGGAGGCGAGGTGCTGCACCGGCCAGCCCGTTCTCGGGTCGAGGAGGTGGCCGTAGCGCGTGTCTCCGATCACGATGCAGCGCTCGTAGTCGCCGCTGGTGGCGACTGCGCCACGCTCGAGCGCGACGCACTCGAGCGGTGCTCCGGGCGTGCCGCGCGGGTCGCGGATGCCGATCTGCCACGCCGAGCCGTCCGGTCGCGGCGCGGTGACGCGGATGTCGCCGCCCAGGTTCACCATCGCACTCGGGCAACCCGCCTCGGTGAGCAGCGTCGCCACGCGGTCGGCGGCGTATTCCTTGACGATGCCGCCGAGGTCGAGCTCCATGCCGGCCGGAATCTCGAGGACGGGCGATGCCCAGCGGATCTTCCCCCAGCCCACGCGCGCGAGCAGTGGTGCGATGGATTCCTGCGGCGGCAGCTCTGCCGTGTCGAAGCGCCATGCCCGGCGCAGCAATCCCGAGGAGATGTCGAAGAGGCCGTCGCTCTCCTGATGGCATTGGTTGGCGTAGTCGAGCAGGCTCGCGGTTTCGGCATCGACCCCGATCCTGCCGCCACTGGCCGCGACGCGGTTGATGCGCGAGAGCAGGCTGTCTTCGCGGTAGCGCGAGTAGCGTTGCTCGAGACGCTCGATCTCGGCGCGTGCGCGCCCGGCCAGGGGCAGCGCCTGGCGCTCGTCCATGCAGAGTTGCAACTCGCAGGGCGAGCCCATCGCGCGGAAGCTGTACCGGTGCAGTGGAAAGCCCGAGGGTGGTGTCATGGATGCGTCCTGGCCGCGCGCAGCAGCGGTGCCGCTCAGGCTAGAAGGCGCGCTCCCAGCGGGCAAGCAGCGAACCCTCGCGCGCGAGCTGGTAGCCGTTCACATCCTGGCCGACGGGCTGTTGCCATTCCAGCCCGACGCGCCCCAGCGGGACACCGCCGGCTCTCAGATCGATGTCGATGCCAATGCCGATGTCCTGGTATGTCCCGCCGTAGTTGGCGGCGTGATCCACCGTGCTGATGGGCGTGAAAGGGTCTTGCATCGTGCCCCGTATCCGGCCCTCGTGGCTGTGCGTGCCGTGCAGCGAAACCGACACGCCGTGCAGCACGGGGTAGGCGATCCACACATCCGCCTGCCATTGCGTGCCCAGCGCAAATCCCGCGTCGTTGCGATCCTCGAGATGCGCGGTGCCGGCGAGTTGCAGCCCCCATTGCGCGCGTCCGAGCCCCGCCGACCAGGCGAGCGCGGGCTTGATGTCCCAGGTGCCGCTGCCGATCTGCATGCCGTAGTCCATGTAGCCCAGATCCTGCTGCATCACCGGGCGAAGGCGCAGATCCACCTTGCCGGTGGGTGCGCTCAGGCCGATTCCGAACAGCATCCGGCCAGTGTCTGAGACAGGCAGTTGGTAGAGCAGGTGGAATTCGGTGTCGCCCGGTTCGCCGCTCTCGTGGGGGTGTGCGGCGTGCATCACGGCCGCGCCCACCGGCTCCTGCATGCCGCCCGCCGGTGGAGCGCCATCCAGTGGCCTCATGCGCATCTCCATGTCCATGTACTGCGGCATCAGCATCAGGCTGAGGCGCGGCGTCAGTGCGTACATGATCTCGAGCATGTGCATCTGCATCGTCATCGTGTCGGGGCGGACGTAGCAGGCATCGCTGTCGCAGCCACGCCTGACGATCTGTCCGTCATCTGCGCCCGATGAGCCCCTGCGCGTCTGCCCGCCGCGGTGCTCCAATTCGTAGCGGTAGGCAAGCATCCACTCGCCTGGCCGTGATGTTGCGTGCGCTTGCATCAGCCCCGCGGGAGCGCGCGCAGCGCTGTCTCCGTGGTGGTGCATTCCCGCGCTGCCGCCGGATCCACCCACCGCATCGAGGTCTGCCTGCAGCGATACGCTGAAGAGCGAGGAGCGGAAATCCGCGTAGTCCTGTTCTTCGCCACCGCCGAGTTTCAGCGATCCTGCGTGCCGCATGGCGCGCCACGCGAATTCCACGGACAGCCCGTTGGCGAAGACCTTCTGTGCGGCGATGCCGATGCCCAGCGTGCCGAAACCCGACAAGCGGGCATCGCTCGCGTAATGGTCGGGCAGTCCTGCCGGATCGAAGAGCGTCCGGTCGGGCACCAGTGCATCGGCGGTCGATTGCCGCGCCACCGGCTGGCCGCTGTCGGCATCGACCCACACGCCACCGTTCCAGCTGCTGACGGAGTTGCCGTAGTTCCAGGAGTCCGGATCCTCGTCCATGGGCGGCACCACGGTGCCGCTCAGGTCCTCGTAGTAGCGGCTCCCGTTGCCCGGCGCGTTGGCATCGACGTAGATGCGGCCGAACACCGGGTCGATCACGTCGTTGAACAGGCCCTGTTGCGTGAGCAGCCACGGCGTATGGAAATCCGCGCGCGACTGCGAGTAGAAGCGGACGCTGGGCGTGAGGGTCCAGCCGCGCCCCAGCGGCTGCGCCCACGCCGCCTCGAAGGTGTGCGAGTTGATACCCCAGTCATCGCGGAAGTAGCGGTAGCCCAAGTGCAGCGCCGCGTCCACGGCGGCGATGTGCTGCACCAGCCGCAGATCGAGAGAGCCCTGCTGCCGCAGTTCCGGGCGTGACTCCGGGATCGCGGCCATCGTGGCATCCCATGCGTAATCGGCCTCGGTGTTTCCCCCGGCCGTCCCGAATTGCTGCGCAGGATCGAGGAACGCCACCGTCACGGCCTTGTAGGGGTTGCCGAGGTAGCCGCTGCTGCGCGTCCACGACAACCCGCCCTCGATGAAGGCGCTCTGGTTCAGCACCCGGGAGGCGCTCAGGCGCAGCCCCAGATCCTCGCGCAGGCCGCGCAGCCGCGGCCCGTGCGTGCCGCGCTCCACGCGGCTAGCGTCGTTGCGCGCGTTGTAGGTGGCGGTCCCTTTCAGGTCGTAGAAACCGTAGATGTAGGGCGCGGCGTCGTGGTCGAGTTCCGCATCGGTGTCGCTGCGGGTGTAACTTATGTGCAGTCCGGCCGTAGCGAGTTTGTCTTCTGTCGAGATGTCCGCGCCCATGCCTGCAAAGACGGAGTTGTAGTCGTCTTCGTGCGAGAGGCCCGCGCTCGCATCGGCCGTGACCCGCCCGAAGGCACGCGATATCGCGGCGTCGATCTGTTTGCGCGTTTCCGGGGAGGCGCTCGACATGGTGTGGACCACGCGCGTGTCCGGCCCCGTGAGTTGGCCCGAGACATCTCGCCCGAGCGGACGCAGTTCCCGGTCGAGTTGCAGCGCGCTGTAGAGGTAGGGGGAAGCGCCGGAGACGCCATCGGCGGCGGTGGCGCGGTTGCCTTGCCCCACCAGCGGTGCGGTGGCGATGGGCGTGGCGCCTGACCAGGTGTCTTGCGAGAAATCCAGCGTGGCCGAGGTGTCGGCGCCCAGCGGCGTCTGCAGCCGGTAGTGAAGGGTGTCGGCGTGGATGGGCTCGTAGCGGCTGCGGGTGTTGACGAGGTCGCGGTTGCCTTCGTCGTAGTAGCCGTATTGGAAGCCGATGGAGGGTTCTTCGTTGGAGAGAGCGGGTGCCGGGAGCAGTCCTGGCAGTGCCAGGGCTGCGGCGGTGAGTGCTCTCAGCACCCTCGGTGTTACTGTCGGGGGCATGGCCCCCTCCCACATTGGGGCTGTCGGGGGCATGGCCCCTTCCAGCGGGGAGGGGGGCGGGCGCGTCGGGTCAGTTGCAGCCACAGCCGCCTCCGCGGGCGGTGCTGCTTCCTCCGGCGGAGGCCTCGCGGCTGGTGTTCACGTGCTCATCGAGTGCCTGACGCAGCGGCGCAGGCGCCGGCGCCATGTGCGGCTTCGCGAGGATGCCACGCTCCCACGGGGCAAGGTGTACACAGCCCGGCAGGAGCGCGCACAGCGCCAGTATCAGCAACCTCGCGCGCAGTTCCTGCGCAAGGGCCGGAGCGCGCATGCTCACTGCCAGTAGCGTGGAATGGGCAGCCGGCGATCCACTTCCGCCGCGGACGGCGTGACCGTCACGTCGATGCCCGCGCCGCAGGCGAGGGGAAGCGGGTTCGTCGTCAGGTTGCGGTTGACCGTGAGCGTGGCCGCAGCGCCTACGCCATCGATGCCCGCGGCCTTGCCTTCAGCGGCGTATTGCGAGCCGTTGTCAGGAATCCAGAGATTGACCTTGCCCGCTGCCAGCGTCGGGTTGGCGACGTCGCAGATATCCGCCACTGCCACCTTCACGAGCAGACGCTTGGCGCAGGATGTGGAGACGAAAGAGGGCGGCGTGAACTGGAACGGAACCCGGCCTCTGGACTTCACCGACAGGCGGCCGTTCCGGCTCCAGAAGCCTACGACCGTGCCGTCAGCGAGGGTGAGTTTCTCGCCTTGTGTCTCGAAGATGCTGCGGTCCTGGATGGTGTCGACGAGGCCCGCGAGGCTGCCCTGCACGATCACATCCGTGAGGCTGCCCACGGTGCTCGCGTCCGATGCGCTCAGCACGGGATTGCTGAAGGGAAAGACCACGCTCTGCGCGATCACGGGAATGTTGCGCCCCGGTGATACCTCGCAACCGTGGCCGATCTTGAGCGCGTTGTCCTCGGTCGTGCCTTCGGTGGCCTGCAGCTTGAAGGTGGTGTGGGCAAACGACGTGGCTGCCTGCAGGCACAGTGCCGCAAGGGCGCAGGCCTGCAGAAGGTGGCGCGTGGCTGTGGGCATTGTCATCAGCGGATCCTCGAGGGCGATGGCCAGGAGGGCGCCATTCCAAATCCTGGCTCCCGACCGGTCAATGCGACACGTTGTCGCACCTCGCATCCACGAGAGAGTCGCGCTCCTATAATCCGCGCATGCCGATATCCCCCGACATCACACCCAGTGCCTCGGCCCTCAACCTGCGCCGGCTGGTGTTCATCCGTGCCTTCGTCATGGCCGGTCAGTTGGCCGGTATCGCTTACGCCGCACGCGTGCTGCGAGCGGATCTGCCCTGGGTACCTTTGCTTGCCACGGTAGCGGCGCTCGGCGTGATCAACCTCCTCACCTGGTGGCGGCTGCGCCATCCGCGCCCCGTGCAGCCGGCCGAGATCTTCCTGCAACTGCTGGTCGATATCTGCGGGCTGGCGATACAGCTCAGCATGGGCGGTGGCGCCACCAACCCCTTCGTCTCGTATTTCCTCGTGCCCGTGTGCATCGCCGCGGCGCTGTTGCCTGCGCGGCTCACCACGATGATCACTGTGCTGGCCCTTGCTGCCTACACGCTGCTGCTGTTCGTGTACCAGCCACTCGAGAGCCTGCAGCCCGACGCGGGTGTGGCGGCGGCGACCGCGGCCCACGATCACGGGCACCACGGAGCAGCCGGTGCCATGGCCGCGGAGGCAACTGCGGCTGCATCGCCCGAGGATCTGCTGAACCCGCACATCGTGGGCATGTGGGTGAACTTCGCCATCAGCGCCGTGCTGATCGCGGTCTTTGTCTCGCGCATGGCGCGTTCGCTGCGCGAGCAGCACGCCCTGCTGAACGAGCGGCGCGAATCCGAGCTGCGCGAGAAACAGATCGTGGCCATCGCAAGCCTTGCCGCCGGCACGGCACACGAGCTGGGCACACCGCTCAATACCATCGCCTTGCTCGCCGACGGTCTGTGCGAGGAGCCGCAGCATGCTCAGGCCAGCGCCGACGCACGCCTGCTGCGCGACCAGGTGGCGCTCTGCCGGCAGATCCTGGGCAAGCTGCGACGCGCGGCGGAGCTCTACCGTGATGCGGCCCCGCACGCACGGCCGCTTGCGGAGCTCGTGACGCACTGCCTGCGCGACTGGCAGCTGTTGCGGCCTTCCGTCCGCTACCGGTTTGAGGAGGCCCGCGTGTCGCAGGCGAGCTGTCTTGCGGACTCCACGCTGGAGCAGGCCATCCTCAACCTCCTGAACAACGCGGCCGACGCGCAACAGAGCGCCGCCACCGACGCCTGCGTGGACATCACGATCGTGGAGGCGGGAGACGTGCTCGAGTTGCGCGTCGCCGACCGCGGCGAGGGTGAGCCCGCGCGTCTGCAGATGTGCAGCGAAACGCCGTTCCTCGCCTCCGGTGCGAGTGGTGGTCTCGGGCTTGGGCTTTTCCTCAGCCGCAGCAGCATCGAGCGTCTTGGCGGGCAACTGCACTTCGAGTCCAACCCCGGTGGTGGCGTGGTCGCCGTGCTGCATATGCCGCGTGTCGCGCTGCCCGATGAACACGAGATCCCGCAATGAGCACGCCGGCGCAGGCTTGCGCTGCCGCAGCGCCGCTGTACCTGCTGGTCGACGACGACCTCACCTTTCTGGGCGTGCTCGCGCGCAGCCTGCAGCGCCGTGGGCTCGCCACCCTCGCGGCAGGAAACTCCGCAGAGGCGCTGCGGTGTGCGTTGCAGCATCCCGTCACCCATGCGGTTCTGGACCTGAAGATCGATCGTGAGAGCGGCTTGCACCTGATCGAGGCCTTGCATGCGCTTCGGCCCGGCATGGCCATCGTGATGCTGACGGCATGGGCGAGTGTTGCCACGGCGGTTGAGGCGATCAAACTCGGCGCCACGCATTACCTCGGCAAACCGGCGAGTGTCGATGAGATCCTGGCGGCCTTCGGGAGCGCGCGGGGAAACACCGATGTACCCCTGCCGGCGGCCCCCGCCTCGGTCGACAGGGTGGGCTGGGAGCACATCCAGAAAGTGCTGAGCGACCACGATGGCAACATCTCGGCCGCGGCGCGCGCCATGGGGATGCACCGTCGCACGCTGCAGCGAAAGCTGATGAAACGGCCGCCCAGGGACTAGCTGCCCGGGCCGCCAGCGCATGTGCGCTCGCTGCCGCTCATTGCTGCTGGCGTGGAGTGATCGTGGTTCCGGTGTGGACGTTGTCCACCGTCTCGCAGTGATAACCCAGGCTGTATCCCTCCACTCTTGGCCCCGTGTGGGAGACGAACACCAGGTACACGCCCGCTCCCTGGGCCACGGTCGCGGGCAGGGAGTAGGCGGCGTCGGTATCGTTGCGGTCGGTGGTGCTGCGCGCGCAGGCCTTCGGGCTGCAGGTGGCGCCCTTTCCCACCGTCACGCTCACGCGGGAGGCGTTCGGCGTGAGGTCTTTGATGCGGAAAACCAGATGATCCGGAGTGCCGTTTCCGTCATCGGAACAGGTCACCTGGTAGTAGTCGACGGCGGCTGCAGCGCCCGAGGTGAAGCTGCCGGATTGGTCGTGCGCGTGCACGGCCGGGGCGACTATGGGCAGGAGCAGGAGCGATACCGCAAGCAGTGAGCTTTGGTGTGAGTGCCGCAGGCGCATGGTGTATCCGGAGCCGTTGTCTGATGTTGGAAGACCAAGTCTGACGATTATCGCCGTGCGTCCCGGCGCCTGTCACCGCCCTCAAGCGCGCACCAGCCGCCCCGGTAACGCCCCGGTGTGTGCACCCTCGCGGTAGGTCACGCGCCCGCTCACGATCGTGGCTGCGTAACCCTTCGCGCGTTGCACCAGACGGCGCCCGCTGCCAGGCAGGTCGTGGCTCACTTCCGGCGGGTGCAGCCCGAGCCGCGTGAAATCGATCAGGTTCAGATCGGCCTTGAAGCCGGGCGCCAGCAGTCCGCGGTCCGTGAGGCCCACCGTGAGCGCGGTGGCGCGGGAAAGCCCGTGTACCAGTTGCGGCAACGGCAAGCGCCCTGTGGCGCGATCGCGACCCCAGTGCATCAGCATGAACGTCGAATAGCTGCCGTCGCAGATCGTGGCGCAGTGCGCGCCGCCGTCGCCCAGACCCGGTACCACGTCGGGGTGGTGGAGCATCTCGCCGAGTGCGTCCAGTTTGCCGTCGGCGAAATTCGCCATGGCGAGATAGAGCTTGCCCGTGCCGTCGTTCTCCAGCATCAGATCGTAGGCGAGCGCCTCGGGGCTGATGCCGAGTGCCTGCGCGCGCGCGGCGATGCTGCGCTCGGGGGCTTGCTCGTAATCGGGCGGATCGCCCAGCACGAACATGTGCGCGAAGCCACGCACCATGCGCCCCAGCACCAGAGCAGGATCCGCGTCGGGCGGTTCGGACAGGATGCGTTCGCGGATCTCCGGGCGACGCAGTTCCTGCAGCCGTTCGGCGAGCGGCAAGGCGGCGAGCTTCGTGTAGGTCGGCGTGGAATAGAACGGGTTCAGCGTGAGCTCGTGGCCCAGCATCATGCCGATGGCGCGCGGCAGGAGTTGGGCTTTCATGCTGACGCCTGCGGCGTTCGCCTCGCCCAGTTCCTGCAGCAGGCGGGGCCAGTGGTAGGGCGCGGCGTTGCCGGTGCCGATGGAGAACGTGAGCGTGCGGCCCGAGGTTTCGGCGATGCGGCGCATATGCCCGAGCCCCGCGCCGGGCAGGTGCAGGTCTTCGACGATCTGGAACACACCTTTGTTTTTTTCGCGCAGCGTAAGCGCCAGCGCGAGGAGTTCGTCGTCGCGCGCGTCCAGCGTGGGCACGGGCCGCCCGTCGCTCGAGCGGTGGAAGATCGTGCGCGAGGTGGCAATGCCCATCGCGCCGGCATCGAGCGCCTCGGCGAGCAGTGCGCACATCTGCGCGATGTCCTCTGCCGTTGCCGGCTCGCGGTCGGCGCCGCGCTGGCCCATCACGTGCACGCGCAGCGGTGCGTGCGGCAGGTAGCAGGCGATGTCCATGTCGTACTCGCGCGAGGCGAGCAGATCCAGATACTGCGGAAAACTCTCCCAGGTCCACGGCAAGCCGCGCGCGAGCACGGGGTAGGGGATGTCTTCCACGCCTTCCATCAGGCGTATCAAGGCCTCGCGGTGCTCCGGCAAACAGGGTGCAAAGCCCACGCCGCAGTTGCCCATCACGGCGGTGGTGACGCCGTGCGATGACGAGGGCACCAGGCGGTTTTCCCAGGTGACCTGCCCGTCGTAGTGCGTGTGGATGTCGACGAAGCCCGGCGTGACCAGTAGGCCGGTGGCGTCGATGTCCTTGCGCCCGCGCGGAAGATCGTTGCCGACCTCCACGATGGTGGCCCCGCTGATACCCACGTCGGCCACGCGCGCCTCGCTGCCGGAGCCGTCGATCAGGGTGCCGCCGCGGATGACCAGATCGAAGCCGCTCATGATGCGAGCGCCTCCTGCTCGCCCAGCACGCGGCCCATCGCCACGCTGCCGCGCAGTGTGCTGCGCTGCACGATGCGCACTTCATCCACCGGATGCCCGAAGGCGCAGTGCATGGTGCGGCGGTTGTCCCAGAGCATCACGTCATTGTTCTCCCACGCGTGGATGTACTGGAAGCGCGGCTGCAGGGTGTGTTGCAGCAGCGCGTTGATCAGCGCATCACTGTCTTGCTCGGTCATGCCGATGATGCCGCGGATATTCAGCGTGCTGAGGTTCAGCACCTTGCGGCCGGTCTCGGGGTGCGTCCATACCAGCGGATGAGCCACGGGCGGGAAGTGGGGGTAGTCGTCTCTCTTGGGTGTCAGCCGTGTGCCGCCGGGGTTGTTGAAGCGCATCGCGTCCAGGTCCGGCGTGAAGTGGTACACGGCTTCGAGCCCAGCGATGCGCTCCTGCATGGCGATATCGAGCGTCTCCCAGGCGAGCGCGGTGTCGATCCAGCCGGTCTGCCCGCCGGTGGCCGTGCGCTGCACCATGCGCAGCAGCGCACCCGCGTTCGGCGTGGTCGCGAAGGCGAGGTCCGTGTGCCAGGGAATGCGCCCGTGCACGTGCACGCCGTCGAAGTCGTACACCGGGCCGCTGGGGCCGTCGCGGTTCGTGAGCAGGATCAGTTCCGGGTAGCCCTCGAGACGGAAGCGCGGGATCGGGTGCACTTCCAGTTCACCGAAGCAGCGGCTGAGCGCGAGCAGCGCCTCGGGAGAATCCGCCATGCGGCGAAAGAGCACGATGCCGTGCGCGATCCACGCCTCCCGCAGTGCTGTTGCGGTGGCGGGATCCTGCAGCGATGCAGGCTCAAGGTCAGTGATCTCGATGCCGATGCCGCCCGGCAGGCGGGCGATGGCGAATGTCATGGCAGGTTCCTCGGCGTGTGGCGCAGACGCAGTGACTGCGCCGCGTTCTTGTGCGCGGCTCGAGTATGTCACTGGTTGAAGCGGTCGCCGTCCTTGCCCCACCACGGCAGGTGCTCGGGCACCGAGCCGCTCCACCAGACGATGCCGCCGGAGAGGGCGCTCACGCGCCAGCCTTCGGCGGTGCGCACGAACTCGGCGTTGTAATAACCGCCGTCGCTCACGATGTTGTCCGCGCCGCCGTCCACCGTGATCATTTGCGTGAACACATAGAAGCGCGAGTGTGCGTGGTCGCCGCTGACATCCGTGGCGAAATTCGAGAGATAGTGTTGGCAGGCGGTAAAGCCCGACATCGCCGGCGCCAGCCACTCGCCCAGTTGGGGCCAGGTGCCCTTGATGCCGCCGTTGGCAAGAAAGTCGATGACGGCGCCCGTCTGGAACACGGCGTCCAGCAACTCCCAGCGCTTGGCATCCACCGCGTAGGCGTAGCGCGCCATCAGGTCCTGAATGGCGATGCGGTCGGCGCCGATCTGCAGGTCGTTTGCGGTGCTCATCGAGAGTCCTCTGCTGCGCAACGCAGCACGTCGGCGCCGGTTTATCGTTTATTCTCGCGACGGCATGCTTTCGGTGTGTCGCGAGGCGCCCGGATCATAGCCGATAAAATCGCCAGGACGGCTTTGACGGAGATAACACGATGACGAGCAAACCCCGCAAAGTCCTGATCTTCGGCCTCGACGGCCCGGTGGCTCCCGCGCTGCTCAAGTACTGCCGCGAGGGCAAGCTCCCTGCGATGGCCCGACTGATCGATACGGGCGTGTTGGCGCCGAACGCCATGGTGCCGCTGCCCACCGCCACACCCGCCAACTGGGCGTCCATCGGCACCGGCAGCTGGCCCGGCACCCACGGCATCTCTGACTACAACATCCGCGTGCCCGGCACCCCGCTTGATCGCGCCCACATGGCCTTTCACAGCCCCGACGTGAAAGCCGAGTACGTGTGGAACTCTATTGCCCGCGCGGGCAAGAAATCCATCGTGGTGAACTTCGTCACCACCTGGCCCCCGGTGGTCGACAACGGTGTTCAGATCGGCGGTTCGGGTTGCGACATCAACCAGTGGTTCTACCCGAATATCGCCGTCGAAAATCGCCCTGCCGGCACGCCGGCCGATGCAGTGCGTCTTGATGAGGCAGGACTCGGCACCGGTGAGGCAGCTCCGGGTCTGTTCGCCGATTGCGCCTATGCCGGGCTGTTCAGCACGGCGGAGTTCAAGCCCGAGTCTAAGACGCCCATGCGCCTGTCTCTGGCGGCGCCGCAGGGTTGGACGAACCTGCCGCCCGCCACGCGGCTGCTGGCCGCAGAGCTCGCGCTCACGCCCACGGGCGGGCGCTGCGCGGTGACCGGCCCCACCTGGCAGATGTTGCTGATCGACGAGGGCAATGGCTTTGAGCGCGCGCTGGTCTGCGAGAGCAGGGACGCCGCGCGGCCCATGGCGAGCCTGCAGGTCGGCGACTGGAGCGCGGTACTCGAGAGAACTTTCGCTACCGAGCGCGGGCCCATGCGCTGCGCCTTCGCTTTCAAGCTGCTCGCTCTGGCCGCAGACGGTTCCGGCGTGCAGCTCTATCACAGCCCCCTGTGTGCGCTGGATGGCTGGTCGGAGCCCGCGCGCGTGGCCGCAACCCTGCATTCGCCCAAGGGCCTGCCCGATCCGGACGGTGGCTTCTACGGCTACAACCAGGGCTGGTTCGGCGCCGACACGCTGCTCGAGGCCATCGAGATGCAGCGGCAGTGGTACGCCGATGCCTGCACGCAGCTGATGAAGAGCGAGCCCTGGGACCTGTTCTTCATGCGCTATCACCTGCCCGACACCTCCTGGCACTCGCTCTCCGAGGTGCTCGATCCCACGCTCGCCAAAGACCCCGAGGAGCGCCGCCGTCACGAGGAGATCGAACTCGGGATCTATCAGGCCTGCGACCGACTTGCCGCGGATCTGATCGCTGGCATCGACGAAACCGAAACGCTGCAGGTGTTGATCTCCGACCACGGCGCCAAACCCGCCGGCCATGCGGGCATTGATACCAACGCCATCCTGCAGACGGCAGGCTTGCTGGTGCGCGATGCCGCAGGCAAGGTCGAT
>CAJADV010000100.1 GCA_903938575.1 uncultured Gammaproteobacteria bacterium | reverse complement strand
CATCTGCTGTCGGTTCTCAATCCTTGCGCTTCCAGGAGTCGGCGTAGCCCTCGAATTCCACGCCCGGCTCGATCTCCTGGGCGTCGAGGAAGTCGCGGGTGTCGACCATCACCGCCACCTCGTCGGTTTCCTTGCGGGCCTGCTGCATGGCCGTGTCGTAGGCCGTGGGGTGCGGGCCGTGGGGGAAACCGCTGGGATGCCAGCTCGACATGCCGGGGTGAATGTTGTCGCGGCTGAAGAACTGGCCCTTGTGATAGAACAGGAACTCGTCGTAGTCGTCGTTCGAGTGGAAGTACGGGAGCTTGAGTGCGCCGGGGTCTGACTCGATCGGGCGCGGGCAGAAGGTGCAGATCACCAGCCGCCCGGCGAGGAAGGTGGTGTGCGCCGAGGGTGGCACGTGGTAGCGCGCTGACATCAGCGGGCGTATGTCGCGCCAGTTGAGGCGCACCGGGGCGAGATCCCCGTGCCAGCCGATGGCGTCCAGCGGGTTGTGCGGGTAGACGATGGTGGTGAGCGCGTTGCGGCGCTTCACCACGGTTGCGGTCTCGCGCTCGTGGTATTGGGCGCTGAAGGCGGCGTCGATCGCGGGTGTGTCCAGCACGCCCGGATCGAAGATCGCCTGCGGGCCCACGAGGCCTTTTTTCGGCAGACCGAAGGCGTCGTTGGTGGCCTCGATCATCAGGAACGAGGCCTCGCCCGCGCATTCGAGCCGCCACTGCGTGCCGCGCGGCAGCAGCAGGTAATCGCCGTCGCGGAATGACAGGTGCCCGTAATCGCAGAAAAGCTCGCCGCTGCCTGCGTGCACGAACAGCACCTGATCGCCGTCGGCGTTGCGGGCCAGGTGATCCATGCTGCCGGAGGTATGCCAGATGCGGATCTGGCAGTGTGCGCTGCCGAGGATCACCGGCGCCTGCCATGGCGAGCTCACGTTGCGCCGTGCCTTGTTCAGGTCATAGGCGCGCGGTCGCAGCGGCCCCTCGAAGCGCAGCCAGCCGGTCGGGGGTTTGCGGTGATGCAGTTGGGTGGCCGGGCCGAAGAAACCCTCGCGGCCGATCTCGCGCTCGTAGGTGCCTTCGGGAAGGTCGCAATGCGCCTGGCGCGTAGAGACGCCCTCGGACTTCACGAAGGGAATCCACTCTTTCACGATCACCTCCACGGGCGAGATCCGCCTTGCAAAACAAATTTCACGCGAAATCATCATCGCCTTATTAGCGCGATGGCTGCAATACCGCAGACGGGCATGGATTCGGGATCGCCGCGAACGGTAGGATGGGAGCATTCCAGGGGCAGGGTGCTTGCCGATGACACAAGACCGGGCTGTGGGCGCAGCCCCCTCGCTCGCGGCGCGCGCGGTATTGATCGCGCTGACAGCCTGTGCCGCGGTGTCGACCGACCTTTATCTGTCCGGTATCCCGCAGCTTGCCCGCGATCTCGGCGTGGGGCCGTCCGACGCGCAACTCACGCTCAGCGTATTCATGGTGGCCTTCGGCTTCGGGCAGCTGGTTTTCGGTCCGCTGTCGGATCACTTCGGCCGCAAGCCGGTGGCGGCTGCGGGGTTCGCCATCTATAGCACTGGCGCTCTCGCCTGCATGCTGGCACCCGACATCGGCACGCTGCTGGCTGCGCGTGGTCTGCAGGGTTTTGCCGCGGCCTCGGGTCCGGTGATCGCGCGAGCGATCGTGCGAGATCGCTTCGCGGGTGCGGCTGCCGCGCGTTTCATGTCGCAGCTCGCCGCGGCGATGGCGGTGGTGCCCCTGCTGGCACCGGTGCTCGGCAGCTGGCTCTTGTACTGGCTCGACTGGCGCGCGCAGTTCGGGCTGCTGCTGCTCTTTGGTCTGGCCACGCTGGCGGGGCTGCGCAGTCTCACCGAGACCTGCCCGTCCATCGGCGTGGCGCCCCTTGCTTTTGGTCGCGTGCTCGCGCAGTTCGGGGCTTGTCTCTCGCACCGGCGTTTTCTGGGTTTCGTGCTGTGCGGTGGCGCGGGTTTCGCGGCTGCCTTCACGTGGATTTCCAGCGCCTCCTGGGTGGTGATCGAACTCCTCGGTGTGCCGCCCACACACTTCGGCTACACGTTCATGCTGGTGGTGATGGGCTACATGGTGGGGTCACTGGCGAGTGCGCGTCTCGTGCCGCGCATCGGTGTGCAGCGCGTGCTTCTGCTCGGCGTGGCTGCGGCTGTGTCCGGCAGCGCACTGCTGTTGATGCAGGCCCTTTGGCTGCAGCCCTCGCTCGGTGGTGTGCTGATCGCGGTGTTTGGTTGCTTTTTGGGCGGTGGCCTGTGTCTGGCCAACGCGCAGATGGGCGCGATCTCGGAGTTCCCGATGGCCGCAGGTGGTGCCTCGGCGGTGTTCGGCTTCGTGCAGACGCTCATGGCTTCGGGCAGTGGTTGGCTGGTTGGTCAGAACTACAACGGCACCTTGCTGCCCACAGCGGTCATCATGATGGGCGGCACGCTATGCGCTGCCACGGGTTATCTGCTGCTCTTCGGTGGCTCCCGGGGCCAGCAGCATGCCTAGGCGGACGCCGCGCACGCTGGCGCTCGAGGGTTTCCTGCCGTACCGGCTGGCGAGTCTCTCGCAGCGGATAAGCCAGGCCTTGTCGTCGATCTACCGGGAGGAGTTCGGGATCAGCGTGCCCGAGTGGCGGATTCTCGCCAACCTCGCGGAGAAAGGTGAGCTGAACCCTTCGGAGATCGCCGCGCAGACCTCGATGGATCGGGCCCGGGTGACGCGTGGCATCAAGGACCTGAGCGCGAAGCGTTGCGTGCGCAAGCGCCGCGACGAGCGCGATCAGCGGGCCTACCGGCTGCGGCTCTCACCTGCGGGCCTTGCGTTGTATCGCCAGATCGTCCCGCTTGCACTCGACTGGGAGGCGGCGTTGCTCGGTTCCCTTGGCGAGGCAGAGTGCCGGCAATTTATGCGCACGCTGGACACGCTCTCCGGTCATCTCGACGCCGCTGACCAAGAGCGCTCAGGCAACGCGCTCGGCGCCCGGTGAGCTGCCGGGGCTTTTCCACGGGCAGTGATCGCAGCGACCTTTCAGCAGGGTGTAGGCGTGCTGGACTGCCTTCGCAGTGCTGGTTTCGCGCACGGCCTGTTCCAGGAAGACCTGGTCGCGCAGTCGTGCCATTGCCCCGGTGCGCTCCAAAATGCCCTTGAAGCTGCGGCTTACACCGCAGAGCAGTACCTGAACGCCACGCTCGTGCATGTTCTCCAGAAAACGCTCGAGTTCGGCGAGGGCTACCGCATCGGGGTTGCGCACGCGCTTCAGGCGCAGCACGAGCACCTCTGTCTCGGGCGTGACTCTGCCCTCGATCACATCGAAATGCTGCTCCAGCGCCGAGGCAGCACCGAAGAAGAATTCGCCTTCCAGCCCGAAGATCAGCAAGCGCGGGCAGGGTTCGTCCTCGCGCAGTCGCTCGTGCAATCGCCCCTGCGGGCTGATCACGAACTCGCTGAGCAGCATGCGTCCGGCCCGCGGCACGGTCAGCACGAAAGACATGAACACCCCCACGATCACGCAGAACTCCACCGAGATCGCGACGGCGCAGAGCGCGGTGGTGGCGACGATGGCCGCATCGAATTGTGTTGCCCGCCAGTGATAGGCAAGCGCCTTCCAGTCGACCATGCCGTAGGAGACCACCAGCAGGATGCCGGCGAGCGCCGCGCGCGGCAGGTACTGCGCATAGGGCGCAAAGACCAGCATGATCGCGGCCACGCCTGCTGCTGAAATAACGCCGGACCACTGACTGACAGCTCCCGCCTGCTGGTTGATCGCCGAGCGCGTGAGCGAGCCGGATCCCGGCATGCATTGGAAGAAGCTGCCGCCGAGGTTGGCCACGGATTCGCTGAGGCATTGCTGGTTCAGGTCCAGGCGCTGGCCGGTCTTCGCGGCGATGGCCTTGGCCATGGCGATGGCCTCGAGCAGGCCGAGCAGCGCGATGGCGAAGGCCCCTGATGCATGCTCGCGGAAGAACCCGAGGTCCACATTCGGCAGGGTCGGTCGGGGAAGTGCGGCGGGGATGGCACCCACCACACGGACGCCCATGTTTCCGAGTTCCAGCCAGGCGACCAGCGCGGATATGACGCAGATGGTGATCAGCAGGTCGGGCAGCATGGGTATTGCGAGGCGCCGCTTCAGCCAGCGCAGCGCGAGCACCAGCGCGATGGTGGCCACCCCGATGGCGGTGGTCGCCAGATGGGGCCCTCCGCCCTCGGTCATCGACAGCCAGAAGCGCAGCAGCAAGTGGTCGTGGGCATCGCCCATGGCTTTCATGCCGAAGAGGTTCTTCATCTGGTCGATCACCAACAGGCTCCCCGCGCCCAGCGTGAAGCCCACGATCACCGAGTGCGACACGAAGCGTGTCAGGTCGCCGAGGCGCAGCAGGGTGATCCCGAGCTGGATCAGGCCGATCATCAGGGTGAGGCTGATAATCGCCGCGAGGCGGGCGTCCGGGGCGTCGATCATCGCGACCACGCTAAGCACGGCGATGGAGATGGCGTTGGTCGGACCATTGATCAACTGGCGCGAGGAATCAAACAGCGCGCCGATCGCGGTCATCACGATGGCTGTATACAGGCCGTATTGCGCCGGTATGCCGGCCACCATGGCATAGGCCATGGCCTGTGGCACCGCGATGGCCGCTACGGTGAGGCCTGCCAGCAGGTCCGCGCGGGCATCTGCGGCGCGATAACCCCGGAGCGAGCCCAGCGCGGGAATCCACCTGAGAATTGCCGGAGCGCCGCCGCGGTGTCTGGTATCAGATCTCTTCGTCACGTTCTTTGATTTCCGGGGGGGCTAAGGATGCCCGCAGGGGTCTAAGGTTAGCACTCGATCAGGCCGATGGTGGGGGAACGCATGGAAGACGCCACCGAGCACAAACACACGGACAGCACCGCGCCATGGCATGCGCTCGATGGTCAGGCGGTGCTCGAGCGGCTCGGGAGCACCGAGGCCGGGCTCGAATCCGACGAGGCCCGGCGCCGGTTGGCCACATCCGGTCCCAACGAGATCAGCGCGCGCCGGCCCGTGCGCTGGCCCGCGGTGCTGCTGGCCCAGTTCCGCAATGTGCTGGTGCTGATCCTGCTGGGCGCCGCTGCGCTCTCGGGCGCGCTTGGGCACGGCGTTGATTCCGTGGTCATCGCAGTGATCGTGCTGTTTGCGGTGGGCCTCGGGTTCGTGCAGGAGTTCCGTGCGGAGCGTGCCATGGAGGCGCTCGGCAGGCTGGCCGCGCCGGCCGCCTCGGTGCGGCGCGGCGGCTTGCCGGAGCGGGTGCCGGCGCGTGAGCTCGTGGCTGGCGACGTGATCGCCCTGGCAGCCGGAGACCGGGTTCCGGCGGATGCGCGTCTGCTGCTGGCGGTGAACCTGCGTATCGAGGAATCCGCGCTCACCGGCGAATCGCTGCCCGTCGGCAAGCAGACCAGGACCCTTGCGTCTGCCGTACTCGCCACGGGTGACCGTCTCAACATGGTTCACGCGGGCACCACGGTGGCGAGCGGGCGTGGCGTTGCGGTGGTGGTGGCCACCGGCATGCACACCGAGTTCGGGCGCATTGCGGGCCTTCTCGAGACGGTTGTCGAAGGCCCGACCCCGTTGCAGCAGAACCTCGATCGGCTGGGCGTAGTGCTCGGGCGCACGGCATTTCTGCTGGTTGCCCTCGTCGCCGGTGCTGGCTACCTGCGCGGCCTGCCGTTGCTCGACATGCTGCTCTTCGGCGTCGCGCTGGCCGTGGCGGTGGTGCCCGAGGCCTTGCCCGCGGTGGTCACGGTGTCACTTGCCGTTGGCGTGCAGCGCATGGTGCGCCGGCATGCGCTGGTGCGGCGCCTGACGGCTGTCGAGACCCTCGGCAGCACCTCCGTGATCCTCACTGACAAGACCGGCACGCTGACGCGCGACGAGATGACGGTGCGGACCATTTATTGCGCGGGTCGCGCCTGCAGCGTGAGCGGAGCGGGTTACGCGCCGCTCGGGGATTTCTGCGATGAGGCGGGCGCGCCACTCCAGCCCGCAGGCGTGCTGGACGAATTATTGCGTGCCGCTTGTCTGGTGAACGATGCGCGCCTGCTGCAGGTCGGCACCACCGAGGCCCCTGCATGGAGCATCCGCGGCGATCCGACCGAGGGTGCTCTGTTGGTGGCGGCGGCCAAGGGCGGGCTCTGGCGCGAGCAACTGGAGCAGCAGTTTCCGCGATTGCGCGAGGAGGCATTCACCGCCGAAACCCGACGCATGGCCACGGTGCATGGGGGCGCGGCGGGGTTGTTCGCCTGCGTGAAGGGCGCCCCCGAGGTGGTGCTGGCCGCCTGCACCCGGCAGCGCCTCGAGACCGGCACCGTGATGCTCGATCCCGCCGCGCGCGAGCAGTTGCTGGCGATCGCCCACGGTCTTGCCGCGCAGGCGCTGCGGGTGCTGGCCATCGCCACCCGCGAGTGCAAGGGCGTCGATGACGAACTGACCGAGCTGGTGTTCCTCGGCTTCGCGGGAATAAGCGATCCGCCCCGTGCGGAAGCGCGTGAGGCACTGGCGCGCGCTGCGGAGGCCGGCATACGGGTGGTGATGATCACCGGCGATCACCCCCTCACCGCCCGAGCGGTGGCCGAGGAGCTCGGTTTGCCCGGAGCGCAGTCGGTGCTGCAGGGTACCGTGCTCGACACGCTGGACGATGCCGCCTTCGCCCGTGCCGTGCGCGAGACGGCGGTCTTTGCGCGCGTTTCTCCGGCGCACAAACTGCGCATCGCGCAGGCCTGGCAGGCCGCGGGTTGCATCGTGGCGATGACCGGCGATGGCGTGAACGATGCACCGGCGCTGAAGCAGGCTGACATCGGGATTGCCATGGGCCTGTCCGGCACGGACGTGAGTCGGGAGGCCGCGGCGATGACGCTCACCGACGACAATTTCGCCTCCATCGTGGCGGCGGTCGAGGAAGGGCGCGGCGTCTTCGACAATATCCGCAAGTACTTGATGTACCTCTTGTCCTCCAATATCGGCGAGATCGGTCTGATGGCCGCCGCGACGCTTGCGGGCTTGCCGCTGCCTCGTGCTGCGGTGCAGATCCTCTACGTGAACCTTGCCACCGATGGGCTCCCGGCGATGGCCTTGGCAGTGGATCCGCCGGAGCCGGGGCTTATGCGCAGGCCGCCACGCGACCCACGTGCCGGGGTGTTCTCGCGGCACGTGGTGTTGCTCATGCTGCTTGGCGGCGGCTGGTCGGCGCTGGTGAACTGCGCGCTGTTCGCGTGGGCGCTTCCGGGCGAGGGCGGTTTGCCGCATGCCATGACGCTGTGCTTTGTCTCGCTGGTGATGATCCAGTTGGTAAAAGCCTACAGCTTTCGCTCGGATCGCGAATCGCTGCTGCGTTTGCCTTTCGCCAACCGCTGGCTGAATCTCGCGGTAGGCTGGGAACTCGCGATGCTGGTGACGATCGTGAGCGTGCCCTCGCTCAGCGGCCTCTTCGAACTCGCTCCCTTGGGCGCTCGGGACTGGCTGCTTGCCGTGGCCGCGGCATTCACGGTGGTCCCGGTTATCGAGGCGGGCAAGTGGCTGGTGCGCCGCTCCCTTGCCCGGGAGACGCACAGCACCTGAGAAGGGGTTTGCAAGCGCGGGCACCGCTGTGCTTGCATGTGTCGCTCCGCCGACGCACTCCGCCGGCGTCCGTTTGCCACTCACGGAATCATCGATGAGCACTGACACCGCCGGCGCCCGGGTACTGTTTGCCGAGATGCCTGAGGCCGCTGGCCGCGACATCAGTATCGAGCGGCGCAACCTGCCGCCGGGAACGCGCATCGAGCGCTATATCCATCACGGAGACACGGCCGCGCTGCTCGCCGCCTGTCGCGGCGCCGATGCCATCCTCACCGACTACGCACCCTTCACGGCCGAGGTCCTCGGGAAGCTTGAGGGGCGGCCCATGATCTCCGTGGCGGGCACGGGCTTTGACAGTGTCGATGCCACGGCGGCCGCGGCGCTGGGTATTCCGCTGGCGGCCGTGGGCGAGTACTGCACCGACGAGGTCGCCGATCACACGCTAGCCCTCCTGTTGGCCCTCAATCGCCGCCTGCTCGATTACCACCGTCAGGTGCAGCAGGAACACGATTTCTGCTGGAATCGTGTGACGGGTCTGCGGCGTCTGTCGGGGCAGACACTCGGGCTGGTGGGTTTGGGTCGTATCGGGCAGGCCGTGGCGCGCCGCGCGCAGGGCTTCGGGCTCGCGGTGATCGCCTACGACCCGGTGGTCGATGCCGCCGCGGCAGCCCGCCTTGGCGTGCAGCTGCTGCCGCTCGAACAACTTCTGGCGAAGGCAGACATCATCAGCCTGCATTGCAATCTCGGCGCGCACAACCGCGGCATGTTCGGGCGCGAGGCCTTTGCGCAGATGCGACAGCGCCCGCTGCTGCTGAACGTTGCGCGTGGCGGTCTGGTCGACGAAGCAGCACTGGTGGAAGCACTTGATGCCGGACGTCTCGCCGGCGCGGGTCTCGATGTGCTCGCCACGGACTCCCCGGATCTGGCGCGGCATCCGCTTGCCGGGCGGCCTGATGTGCTGCTTACACCGCATGTGGCGTTCTATTCCGATACCGCCATGGCGGAGCTCGCACGCATTTCTGCGGGCAATATCGCTGCGTGGCTGGAGGGGCGCCCGGATGATGTGTTCCGTTGGGTGAATCGCGGGGAGGGCAGGGCATGAGCGGGTTCCGCCTGGGGGCGGTCTACCCGCAGACAGAGCTCGGTGGTGATCCGCGTGCGCTCGAGTTGATCGGTCGCCGGGTAGAGGCGCTCGGTTTCGATTACCTCCTGATGTACGACCATGTTGTGGGCGCCGAGCACGCCGACCGCGATCCCCCGCTGTGGAATCTCGGACCCTACACGGACCGGCATCCGTTTCACGAGCCCTTGATAGCCTTCGCTTACCTGGCCGGCATTACCCGCACGCTCTGCTTTGCCACGGGCGTGATGATTCTGCCGCAGCGCCAGACGGTGCTGGTGGCCAAGCAGGCGGCCGATGTGGCGCTGCTCTCGGGTGATCGGCTGCGCCTCGGCGTGGGCACCGGCTGGAACCACGTCGAGTACGCGGCGCTGGGGCAGCGCTTTGAAGAGCGCGGCGCGCGACTCAGCGAGCAGATCGGTTATTTGCGGCAGCTGTGGCAGGAGCCACTGCTCAGCTTCAACGGCCATTTCGACCGCATCGAGCGGGCAAGCATCCTGCCCCGTCCCGCGCGGGCGATACCGATCTGGTGCGGCGGGTTCACGGAGCCCGCGTTCCGGCGGGCTGCCGCGATGGCCGATGGATTCATCTTCGCGGGTCCGCTTGAAGGCGCCTTGGCAGGCTGGCGCCGGCTGCAGGATCTGCTGCGCGAGGCCGGGCGCGAGCCCGCCGCCTTCGGTGCCGAGTACATGCTGCAGGATGCTAGCGGCGGCGGTTTGAGCGTGGCGGGCGGGCTCGATGCATTGCAACGTTGGCGCGATGCCGGCGGCAGTCACGCGGCGGTCGTGACGATGGGCCGGGGTTATCGCGACCCCGATGAGCATCTGGCGCATCTGGACGGCTGTCGCGCCGGCCTCGGACTCTCCCCCTGACGGCGGCCCGTCGTGCTGCGGCTGTGGGTGCGGCAGGAATCCCGCCCCCCGGCTTTGCAGCGGCAGGGGTGCAATGCCAACATCCTCCCCTGCACCTGCTTTCTGACGCGCAATTGCCGATCCTGCCGGAGTCCTCCCGATGAGCCACGACGCTGAAGCCGAAGGCGCAGGCACGCTAGAACAGGCGATGCGTCAGGCGGCTGCCTTTCTCAAAGAGGACCCCTCGCTTGCCGAGGAGCAGGCGTTCGCCATCCTCGAGGCCGTGCCGGGGCATCCTCCCGCCGAACTGCTGCTCGCGCAGGCACGCCGCCGCCGGGGAGACCTCGACGGCGCGTTGGCGCTACTGCGCGCACTCGCCGGACGCCAGCCGCGCTGGGCTGCCGCGCAGGTGGAGCTCGGGGTGGCACTGGGGCAGGCCGGGCGGGGCGACGAGGCCATCCCGGCCTTGCGTAAGGCTGTGGCGCTCAAGCCCGACCACCCCGATGCATGGCGTTTGCTCGCAGACCATCTGGTGGCCAGCGGCGATGCCGAGGGCGCCGATGCCGCCTATGCCCGACACATCAAGGCCTCGACTCGGGACCCGCGCCTGCTGGACGCGGCAAACGCGATGGTCGCCAACGATATCCCCCGCGCCCAGGCCCTGTTGCGCGCGCACCTGAAGGCCGTCCCCACCGACGTCCCGGCAATCCGCATGTTCGCCGAGGTGGCGATGCGGGTAGGCCGGGTGGTCGAGGCGCAGAATCTGCTCGAGCGTTGCCTCGAGCTCGCCCCGGGATTTGAGGCAGCTCGCCACAACTACGCCGTGTTGCTGCACCGCCAGAACCAGTCGGCCGCGGCACTCACCGAGATCGAGCGCCTGCTCGAGCGCTCCCCGCGCAACCCGGGTTACCGCAATCTGCTGGCGGTGATCCTGGGGCGGGTAGGGGAGTACGCTCGCTCCAGCGCGCTCTACCGCGAACTCCTCAACGAGTACCCCGCCAACGCCAAGGTCTGGATGAGTTACGGCCACGTGCTGAAGACCGAGGGGCGCACCGAGGACTGCATCGAGGCCTATCGCGAGACCATCGCCCGTGAGCCCTCGCTGGGAGAGGCCTGGTGGAGCCTGGCGAACATGAAGACCTTCCGCTTCAGCGAGGCGGACATCGACACCATGCGCGCGCAACTCGCCCGCGATGACCTGCCTGATACCGACCGGCTGCATTTCGAGTTCGCCATGGGCAAGGCGCTTGAGGATGCCAGCGAGTGGGAGGGGTCTTTCCGTCATTACGCGCAAGCCAACGCCCTGCACCACGCCACGGTGGACTACGATCCGGCCCTGAACGCCGGGCGCATCGAACGCTTTCGCAAGGATTTCAGCGCAGAATTTTTCACCAGTCGTGCCGGGCAGGGCTGCGAGTCGCCGGCACCGATTTTCGTGGTTGGGATGCCGCGCTCAGGCTCCACGCTGGTCGAGCAGATACTCTCCAGCCACTCGCAGGTCGAGGGGACCACGGAACTGCCCGAGCTCATCTCCATGGCGCGGGCCCTGCGCGAGCGCTCCGAGGGCGACGACACCGAAGGCTACAACCCTGTATTGGCGGCGATGGATCCTGCGCAGTTGCGGGCGCTCGGCGGGGAATACCTGGAGCGCTGCCGCATCCACCGCAAGACGGCGGCGCCGTTCTTCATCGACAAGATGCCGAACAATTTCCTGCACGCGGGACTGATACACCTGATGTTGCCGAACGCGCGCATCATCGACACGCGGCGTCACCCGATGGCCTGCTGTTTTTCCAACTTCAAGCAGCACTATGCCCGCGGCCAGAACTTCAGCTACAGCCTGGAGGACATGGGACGCTACTACCGCGACTACGTGCAGCTGATGGCTCACTTCGACGCCGTGCTTCCCGGGCGTATCCATCGCGTTATCTACGAGCAGGTGGTGGCCGATACGGAGACCGAGGTGCGCCGTCTCCTTGAATACTGCGGCCTGCCTTTCGAAGAGGGCTGCCTGCGCTTTTTCGAGAACGAGCGCCCGGTGCGCACGGCGAGCTCTGAACAGGTGCGCCGCCCCATCTACAGCGAGGGCGTCGATCAGTGGCGCCATTACGAGCCCTGGCTTGGGCCGCTGGAGCAGGTGTTGGGGCCGACGCTGGCCTGTTATCCCGAGCTACCGCCCGGCTGATCCCGACGCACCAAAGGAGGGCGTTTCGGGGCGCCAAAAATTCCGGTTTTAGCCGCGCCCCACTGGCTGGACAGGGAGCGCCCGCATGTTAGGCTTCAGGAGTGCCGGGTTATTGCCTTGTCCGGGTCACACATCAAAAGCCACTTAGCACTTAGGAGACTGAAGATGCCGACAAAAGCATCCAATCGTGCCCACGCCCGCTTCACGCGAGCCCCCCTGGCTGCAGCAATCCTGTTGATGTCCCCCGCGCTGCCCGTGCTCGCGCAGGAGATCGAGGAGGTGCTGGTCACCGCGCAGAAACGTACCGAGAACATGCAGGACGTCCCGATCAGCATCCAGACGCTGAACAACAAGACGATCGAGCAGTTGAACATCAACGACTTCGCCGACTTCGCGCGGTTGTTGCCGGCTGTTTCCACCTCTCCCTCGCTGGCCGGTGTCGGCTTCACCAACGTCTACTTCCGTGGTGTGACCACGGGCGGTGATGGCCAGGCCACCTTGTCCCAGCCGAGCGTTGGCCAGTACCTGGACGAGATGCCGATCACCACCGTGCAGGGCAACCTCGACATCCACATGTACGACATCGCCCGCATCGAGGCCCTTGCCGGTCCGCAGGGCACGCTCTACGGCGCAAGCTCGCAGTCGGGCACCATCCGCGTCATCACCAACAAGCCTGATCCGGGCGAGTTTTCCGCGAGCTACTCGCTGGAGGCCAACCAGGTCGACGGCGATGACATGGGTTACAGCGGAGAGGGCTACGTCAACGTTCCGCTGGGCGAGAAGGCCGCCGTGCGGATCGTGGGCTGGAAGCGCCGTGACGCAGGCTACATCGACAACGTACAGCGCAGCCGCACCTACCCCGGTGACCAGAGCACCACGGATGACGACATCACCGTCAACAACGCCAGTTTTGCTGAGGACAACTACAACACGGTGGATACTGAGGGCGGTCGCGCCTCGCTCCGCGTTGACCTGAATGACGACTGGACCGTCACCGGCACCCTGATCGCGCAGCAGCAGTCCGGTGATGGCGCCTTTGGCGAGGACCTGAGCGGCTTCGGCGGCAGCGAAGGGGACAAGCAGGTCTCGCACATCCAGGAGGAGTACGTAGACGACAACTTCTACCAGGCAGGCCTCACCATCGAAGGCACGGTGGGCAATTTCGACCTCGTGTACTCGGGCTCGTACCTGAACCGCAACCTGAACAGCTCCTTCGATTATTCCGATTACTCGTATTTCTACGATGTTGCCTATACCAGCGGTTACTTCGCCGCCCTGCATATCTCGGAAGGCAACTTCCCGGGCAGTACCGCCGACCGCGTCTGGCCCGGTGCCCGCTACGGCAATAACGACAATTACGACCGCAAGACCCACGAACTGCGGATCAGCAGCCCGGAAGACAAGCGCGTCCGCGGGATGCTCGGGTTCTTCATGATGGACTCGCTCCACAACTTCGAGCAGAAGTGGAAGGTCGACGGCCTCTCATCGACCATGGAGATGAACTACGTGGAAGGCACCAACGCTGCCTTTAACGATATCG
Source organism: uncultured Gammaproteobacteria bacterium (assembly GCA_903938575.1). Classification (GTDB taxonomy): domain Bacteria; phylum Pseudomonadota; class Gammaproteobacteria; order Pseudomonadales; family UBA5518; genus UBA5518. The sequence continues at coordinate 3,756 of CAJADV010000100.1, read as the reverse complement.
TCTATCTCAACAACATGGACCGCAAGGACACCGACAGGGCGGTCTTCGGCCAGTTGGCTTTCGATATCACCGACGATCTTGAGCTCAAGTTCGGTGCGCGTTACTTCAAGCCCGAGACCGAAATCGACGGCTTCTTTGGCTTCGGTCTGGGCTTCAACCGCAGCCGGGCTCCCGGTTTCAACAGTGACGGCACGCCGCGGGCGAGCGAAGCCACTGAGCCCGGTAGCACGCTTAACGGCGGTGAAGGCGCGTTCGTGGATTGGGGCCAGGGCTGGTCCGGCAACGGCGAGTGGCGCTGCCCCTCGCAGGCCGACTATGACGACACGCCCTGCCAGAACGTTGACAAGAGCATCAAGGAAAGCGACCACATCTTCATGGTCAACCTGAGCTACAAGATCAACGACGACGACATGGTCTATGCCACCTGGTCCGAGGGCTACCGGCCTGGCGGCATCAACCGCAACCCCTTCGCCGGCGAGTACGTGTCTGACTTCCTGACCAACTGGGAACTCGGCTGGAAGACGCAGTGGCTCGACAACAGCGTGCAGTTCAACGGCGCCGTGTTCTTCGAGGAGTGGAAGGACTTCCAGGTCGGCTTCCAGGGCGCGAACGGGATCACCCAGAACGTCAACGGCCCCACGGCAGAGATCATGGGTACCGAGATGGACCTGCTCTGGGCCGCTACGGAGAACCTGATGCTGGTGGCCTCCTGGGCCTACTACGACACCGAGATCCAGGATGACTACTGCCCCGATTGCCAATCGCCCGAAGACATCAACGGCGACGGCGATGTTGGCGACGCCGGCGAGAGCGCCAACTGGGCCGACGCGGGCGAGCAGCTCCCGCTCACAGCCAAGTTCAAGGGCAACCTGACGGCTCGTTACACGGTGCCGGTTGGGGATTTTGAGGGCCACCTGCAGGCCACCCTGGCCTATCAGGGCAAGCGCAACTCGAGCCTGAACATCCGTGACATGGAACTCTACTACCCCGAGTTCGATGAGAACGTGTTCGTTGACCTCACGGCGGGTCTTAGCAAGGAAACCTACGCGATCGAGCTGTTCGTGAAGAACGCGACCAATGAGGACACGCCCCTGGAGATCACCTCGCAGTGCGCGCCGGCGACCTGCGGTCAGCAGATCTACGGGATCCCGGCGCGCCCGCGCACGGTGGGCCTGAAGTTCACCCAGAACTTCTGATGCCCTTTTGCTGAGGCGGCCTTCATGGCCTCCCGAACGCCCGCGGCTCACCCCGCGGGCGTTTTGTTTTGTGGAGCAGGAGTAGCGCGGTGAAGAGCCTCAAGCGGTATCTGGTGGCGGTGTTCACGATGGCCGCCGTGCTCGGTGCGCCGGCGGTTGTGGCCGAGGTGACAGTGCGTGTTGGGCCCACCGGCATCCCCGGTGGCACGGCCCGCGGTGCCCGCGACATTACCCTCGCCAATTCACGTTTGGCCGTGGCCTTTGCCGTGGAGACCGCGCCGCCGTGGGGCGTGGCCCGCGGCGGTATCGTCGATGTTGCCGAGGTGCGCGATGGCGTGGTGGCACACGACCACGCCGCCCTGGTGGACTTCATGCCGGATGACTGGTCGGGCTGGCCGACCACCTACCAGCGTGTCGAGATTCTGGAGCAGAGCCCGGAGCGGGCCGTGCTGCGGGTGGAGCGCGACTGGGAATCGGTGCAGCTTGAGACCACCTGGACGCTGGAGGCAGGCGCCGATCGCCTGCATGTCCTCAGCCGGATGCACAACACCGGGAAAAAGCGTTATCCGGCGCTGTTGAGTGGCTACGTGATCTGGCCCGAAGGCGGGCATCTTTTCGGCGTGCCCGGTTTTTCCGGGGGTGCGGAAGGCGCGCTGCCACCGGATGCGTCGCGTTGGTCTGCTGCCTACAACCGCGACTGGTTCATGGGGCTGCACGCGCCCTTCGCCGAGTGGGTCAATGACGACGCGCGTGACATGTACCGGCGGCATGCTCTCGCGCCCGGTGAGACGCGGGAATTCGAGGCCTGGCTGCAGGTGGGGCCGCGCGGGGATCTGGCGGCAATAGTGGAGGCCGAGACCGCGCTGCGGGGGCTTGCCGCCGGCGAGATCAGCGGCCGTGTCAGCGGTGCCGATGGCGCGCCATTGCGCGATGCGGCGGTGATCGTGGACAAGGACACGGGGGCTCGTGTGTTCCCCTACGTCTGGGCCTCGGCGCCGGATGGCCAGTACCGGCTGCGCCTTCCCGCCGGACGCTACCGTCTGCGCGCAACGGCTGAGGGCAGGGCAGAGACCGTGCCGGTCGGGCTTGCCGTGGTGGCCGGGCAGTCGCAGCAGCAGGACTTCAGCGGGCTTGCCCCGCCGGGCAGCGTGCATGTGTCCGTGCGCGCCACCGGCAGCGGGGCGCCGCTCGACGCGCGTATCGCGGTCGAAAGCGGCGCTTCACCGCTGATCGGGTATTTCGGCAAACCCACGTTCTTCACGGAGCTCTCACCCCGGGGCGAGGCGCGGCTGCGTCTGCCGCCGGGGGATTACCGGCTGCGGGTCTCGGCTGCCGAGGGCTTCAGGGCGCGTGCAACCTTCCTGAACCTGCGGGTGCAGGCCGGTGGCGAGCAATCGCTGGTAGCCGAGATCGACCAGATTGCCGATCCGGCCGCGGAGGGTTGGTGGAGCGGGGATATGCATCACCACTCCGATGTGCTGGACGGCTTCACGCCACCTGCGGAGGTCTTGCGCTCGGAGTTGGCCGCGGGCCTCGATATCGCGTTTTTGAGCGATCACGATGCGACGCGGAACAACCGCGAGATGCAGCGCCTCGCCGCACTGCGCGGGCTGCCCTTCATCGCCGGCACCGAGCTCTCGCCCTCATGGGCGCATTTCAATGCCTATCCTCTGGATGCCAACGCAGAGATTGGTATCGACGTCGGGAACTCAACCGTGCAGGCGATCTTTGCCGAGGCGAAGCGCATGGGGGCAAAGCTGCTGCAGGTGAACCATCCCTACATCAACTACGGCTATTTCCGCAGCCAGCGCGAGGGCGCGATTCCGGGCGGCTACAGCTCCGACTTCGATCTGGTCGAAGTAAACGGCGGCGAGGACAACGACGAGACCGTGCGCCATGCCTGGCGGCTCTGGAACGCGGGCCAACGGGCGTATCTCTCGGCCGGTTCCGATGCCCATGATGTGCTGACGGAGCCCTCCGGCACTGCGCGCATGGTCGTGCGGCTCGAGGGGCCCCTCGGCGTGGATGCCTTTGTAGCCGCACTGAAGCGCGGCGCGTCTTATGCCACGCAGGGTCCGCTGCTGTTTCCGCAGCAGCGTCCGGGCAGTGAGATCCGCCTGGCAGCGGGCGCAAGCCTTGCGCTCGGGGTCGAGGTGCAGGCGGTGAACGGGCTGGCGTCTGTGCAGTTGGTGGAGCGCGGCGAGATCCGCGAGCACCGCAAGATGGACGGCAGCGACCAGCGCAGTAAAGTGCACTTCACCGTCAGGCCGCGCGCGGATACCTGGTACGCCTGGGTGGTGGAGGACCGCGCAGGTCGGCGTGCGTGGTCTAACCCGGTGTGGGTGAGTGTCGCGAAAGGCGGTTGAATTTTCTGCCGCGCGAGGCAAAGCTTCGCCCCGGTTCAAGCGCCTGCTGAGCGCTTTGCGATGCTGAGGGCCTATGGAGGCGGAGACGCGTAGGGCGGAGTTTCCGCAACAGGAGGAGCTGAGTCGGTAGAGGCGGGGCGTGGTCCTTCTGCTGCATCAGTCCGGAACCGATTTTCTGCCCGTCTGCCCGTCTG
>CAJADV010000099.1 GCA_903938575.1 uncultured Gammaproteobacteria bacterium | reverse complement strand
CCTGCGTCGATTCCCTCTCGTAGCGGCGCTGCTCGAGATCGCCGAGATCGATGTTGCGGTTGATATCGGAGAAACCGTCGACACTCTTGTGCTCGAAGATCCCCGTGAAATCAGCCGTCCAGTCCTCGTTGACAAACCAGCGCAACTGGGCCCTACCGCCGTAGATGTCGGCAGAGTTGACGTCGTCCTTGGCGACGGCCGCGTTGTCGAAGGTGCCGCCCAGGCTCGGGCGCTTCACATTGTCGATGTAGCCCGCCTCGTGCACCGAGAAGCCCACCAGCCGCAGCGCGAGCTTGCCCGGGACCAGCGGCACGTTGGCCATGCCGCTCAGGTCGTAACCGGCATCGCCTTCCTCGTAGCCGTTGACCTCTGCCTCGAGCCAGGCCGAGGCCGCGTCGGGGTCGGGCTTGTTGGTGATGATCCGCAGCGCACCCGACTGCGAGGAATCGCCGAAGAGCGTGCCTTGTGGGCCGGACAGCGCCTCGAGGCGCTCGATATCGATCAGACGCGGGTTGATGTTGCGCCCCGAGGCCGTCACGGGTTGTTCGTCGAGATAGACACTGCTCGAGGCGTTCTCGCCGAAAGCCAGGCCAGAAACCGACACACCCCGGAACACCACGGAGAGCCCGCCGGGCTCGCGGTTCACAAAAGACAGGGCGGGTATTTTCTTGCTGTAGTCATCGATACCGATCAGGCGTTGCGTGCGAATGTCATCGGTGGTGAAAGCCTGCACGGACTGCGCAATGTTCTGGAGATTCTCTGACCGCTTGGTGGCGGTAACGATGATTTCCTCGAGTTCGGCATGTGCGGGTTGCGCACCGCAGAGCGCTGCTGCTGTTGCAGCCGTTGCCGAAACCGCGATGGCAAGTGACTTGCGGCGCGCCGGCGCAATACCGAAGGCCATGCGGGTCTGGTCCATGTTATCCACGTCCTGTTGTATGGTTGCCGTTCAATGACTGCACGCGGTCTCACCGATACTAACCAATGCCCCTGCCCCGGTACAGCCGCAAATGACTATTCTGATCGCCACCTCCGTGGTGCGTGGATCGCGTCAGGGCGAGAGCCATGGTGGCGTGTATCTGGTGGATCTCGCGCGCGAACGTGTAAGGCAGGTTCTGGACTGGAACCGCAGTGATATCGACTGGAGCGGGCGCGGCTGGGACCGGGGGTTGCGCGGGATCGCCTTTGACGGCGACACCGTGTACATCGCCGCCAGCGACGAGTTGTTCGCCTTCGACGCATCCTTCAGACCGCTCGGCGCGTGGCGCAGTCCCTGCCTGCGCCACTGCCATGAGATCCATGTGCACCGACGGCGGCTGTATCTGAGCTCGACGGGTTTCGATGCGGTGCTTGGCTTTGATCTCGACGAGCAGCGCTTCAGCTGGGGCATGCGCTTTGATTTCGATGGCATCGGCTACCGCGGGATCCCCTTCGATCCGATGGCGTCACAGGCTCCGGCGCCCCGCAACGAGCTTCATCTGAACAATGTGTTCTGCGACGAGACGGGCATGTACCTGGGCGGGCTGCATGTCTGCGGCCTGCTCCGTTACGACGGCCGCGAGGTCCGCAAGGTGGCGGCGCTGCCTGCGGGCGTTCACAACGCCAGACCCCTTGCGCCGGGCCTGATTTACAACGACACCGCCGCCGACCGACTCTGTGTTTTGCGTGGAGACCAGCGGCTTTTCTTTGCGATGCCTGCGCTCGATGCCGCTCTTCTGCGCGCTGACGTGGCGGACGATTCGCGGGTGGCACGTCCGGGCTTTGCGCGCGGACTCTGCCTGATCGACGAGCGCACGGTGGCCTCCGGGAGTTCGCCCTCGACCATCACCCTCCATGACCTCGAAAGCCGGCGCAGCACGCTTTCCGTGGTTCTCAGCCGCGATGTACGCAATGCCATTCACGGTCTCGAGGTCTGGCCCTTCGCCGCCCCCTGATCACGCTTTTGCTGCGGGCCGTCCAGCGCCCGGGGACCAAGCACCTCGATCAGTTCATCAAGTCTGGACCCATAGCGCTGCCACTGGCCCACCGAGTCAGTGTAGATCGGTTGCCGCACCTGCTCGGAGCTCGCGGTGCGGATGGCACGCTCGGTCTCCCAGAAACGCAGACAACCCGGCTCGACGGGAAGCCCGCAGTACGCGAGCAGGCGCCCGACCTGTGCTTCAAGATCCTTTACCAATGCCTCGTGATCGACGCGCAGGATGCGCCCCGGCAGCACGTCGTCCCAGTGGCTCATGAGACGCTCGTACTGCAACCAGTACTCACCGAGTTCCGTCAGGTCATAACTGAATGCCTGCCCCTTGGCATAAAGCTGACGGAAGTTGGCGACGCAGGTATCCAGCGGGTGGCGGCGGGCGTCAATGATCAGCGCGTTGGGCAGCGCGAGATGGATGAGCCCGACATTGGGGAAATTGTTCGGCATCTTGTCGACGAAATGGCGTCGACCCAACTCCCTGTGTGGCTGTGCCCGCGCAAGGTATTCCGCGCCCAGTGCGCTTGCATGCCGGGCGTCGAGTTCCCGGGCCGCCTCGGGGTAATTGATGCCATCGGCGCGGTTGCGGCTGAGTGCAGTCGCGAGGCGACCGATATAAGGCAGCTCCGCCGTGCCCTCCACTGCGCTGTGACTCGCCAGTATCTGCTCGATCAGCGTCGAACCCGAACGCGGCAGGCCAAGCACGAAGATCGGCGCCCGGTCCGGATCACCCCAGCCTTTTCGAGCAGCAAAAAACGCCGCGTCGAAGACCTGGATGATCGCCGTGTTCATCTGCTCGGTTTGCACCGGGTCGTAGCTCACCAGTGCACGCTGGCAGCGATTGCCCTCGCGGTAGTCAGACCAGGCCTGCTCGAGATCGCCCCGATCCTCGGCCGCCTTGGCCAGCGCGAACAGGAAATTGACCCGTGAGCCTGGATCTGCCTCTGCGGTATCGGCACGTGCCCGCATATGCGCAACATCATCCGCGCTGAAACGGTAGGTCTTCAGGTTCGCCAAGCTCCACCAGCTCTCGCCGTTGTCAGGGCGCAACTCGATGCAGCGACGATAGGCTGCCACGCCCTCCTCCGCCCGTCCGAGTGTTTTCAGCACATGCCCCATCCCGAGCCAGGCTGCGGCGTTACGCGGCTGCAGTCCTAGCGCCAGCCCGTATGCCTCAAGCGCGTCGGCGGTGCGTGAAACCTGTGCAAGCGTGGCACCCAGCAGGAAATGTCCCTGCGCGTTGCCCGGCTCGACCTCCACCGCCCGCCCCAACACGGCCAGCGCCTCGGGAAATCGGTCCTGGTCCTTCAACAAGCGTCCGAGGTCGATCAGTGCCGTGCCGTAATCGGGCGCCAGCGCAAGCGCACGCCGCAGCAGTCGCTCACCCTCGGGAGCCCGGCCTGCAGCCAGCGCGCACATCGCCAATAACCGCAGCGCATCGACGTTGGAAGGCTCCTCCTGCAGCACGCGCCGGCACAGCCGTTCGGCCTCGGGCATGCGCCCTTCGCGCTGGGCGAGAACCGCATCGGCCAGGAGTTTGCGCAGGGGTGAAAGTACAAACGACTTCTCGAAAGCTGCATCTGCCTCCGTGCCCTGGCCATTCGCGGCAAGCGCCTTCCCGAGGTTGAAGTGCGCCACCTCCAGCGAAGGATCGAGCCGCACGGCCCGCTGCAGGCACTCGATTGACTCGCCAAACCGCTGCTGCTCAAGCAGCAGTACGCCAAGATCTTCCCAGGGTTTAGCGAATGTGGGGGCAAGTTCAAGCGTGTGTCGCAGCGTCACTTCGGCGTCGGCATGGCGTTGCAACCGGAGCAGAATCGCGCCCAGAAGCCCGAGCAGGTTGACGTCGGTGGGGCGGGAATCGAGTGCAACCCGGCAGACCGCTTCGGCACCCGGTGCGTCGCCGTCCGCGAGGCGCTGCAAGGCCTCTTCGAAAACAGCTCTTGAGGCGTCATCCGGCGGCACGCTCAGGGTCGCTCCGTACGCTGCTGGCGCTGCAGAACGAGCGCCTGCCGCTGCTGTGCGAACATCCAGCCGCCGGCGACGCTCACACCCAGAGTGACCACGCCGATGATGAGTGCCGCCAGCGCGTTTATGTCGGGTGTGATTCCCAGCTTCACCTTGGAGAAGATCAGCATCGGCAGCGTGTTGGCACCCGGGCCGCTGACGAAACTGGAGATGACCAGATCATCGAGCGAAAGCGTGAACGACAACAGCCAACCTGACAGCAGCGCTGGTGCGATGCCGGGGATTGTGATGTCGAGCAGAACGCGGAACGGCCTTCCGCCCAGATCCATTGCCGCCTCCTCCAGCGAGGCGTCCATGGTGGCAACCCGCGATTGCACGACGACCGCAACGTAGGCGAGGCAAAACGTGATGTGCGCAATCGTAATGGTCAACGCCCCCCGCGCATGCGGCCACCCGAATACGGCCCGCATGCTCACGAATAGCAGCAGCAGCGAAAGTCCGGTAATCACCTCCGGCATGACCAGCGGCGCCGCGACCATCCCGGCGAGGGCGGTGCGACCGCGGAATTTCCCCATCCTGCCGAGCGCGAGCCCCGCGAAGCCGCCAAGCACCGTGGCGCCACACGCGCTGAAGAACGCAATCTGAACACTCAGCCACGCGGAATGGAGGATCTGCTCGTCGGCGAACAACTGGCGATACCAGTGCAGCGAGAACCCGCCCCAATGCGATCCGATACGGGAGGCGTTGAACGAATTTGCCACCAGCAGAATGATCGGCAGGTAAAAGAACAGGTAGCCAAGCGCAAGCCAGGTGTAGACCGCGAGACCCCGCCCTTTCACGGATGTGCCCCCCCCCGTCCGCGCTGGAAAATCATCACGGGCAGCACGACGACCAGAAGCAGGACCGTGGCAACCGCAGAGGCAAGCGGCCAGTCGCGGTTCACGAAGAACTCGTCGAACAGGGCGCGCCCGATCATGCGCGTGTCGAGCCCCCCGAGCAGTGTCGGAATCACGTATTCGCCCACCGCCGGGATGAACACCAGCATCAACCCAGCGATGATCCCGGGTAACGATAGCGGGAGCGTGATGTCCATGAACACCCGCCACGGCGTTGCCCCCAGATCCTCCGCCGCTTCGCGCAGATCGGGATCCTGCTTCTCGAGCACGGCGTAGAGCGGCAGCACCATGAACGGCAGGTAGGTGTAGACAATACCGAGGTAAACGGCGAAGTCGTTGTACATGAGTGCGAGCGGACGCTCGATCCATCCGAGCGTGAGCAGGGCGGTGTTGAACGCGCCATGGGTGCTCAACATCCCCATCCATGCGTATATCCGGAGCAGGAACGACGACCAGAAAGGCAGCATGACCAGCAGCAGCAGCAGCGTCCGCCACGGCTGGGGCGTACGCGCGATGGCGTAGGCCATGGGATATCCCACGAGGAGGCAAATCAGACTGGCCAACGCCGCGATCCGCAGGGAGCCGAGGTAGCTTGCTAAAAACAGTGAATCGCCGAACACGAGGCGGTAGTTGTCAAACGTAAGATGGAGCGAGCCCGTGGCGTCGATCAGCGGTGTGAACGGCGGCTGCCCGATCACGGGATCAGCCAGACTGATCTTCAGGACCAATGCAAATGGGGCGAGAAAAAACACACACAGCCAGAGCGTGGGCAGCCCGCTTGTGACCGCGCGAAACAGACGCTGTCCGTTCACCCCCTGTGAACGACTCATCCCTGCAGCACCACCGCGGACTCGCGCGCCCAACTCAGGAAAACCGCTTCGTCCCACTCCAGCGTCCGCTCCGCGGCGCGGATCCGGTTCTGGGCGCTGACCGACACCATCTGTCCTCCCGGCAAGCGCACGCGATACACAGAGCGCCCCCCGTAATAGGCGAGATCCTGCACGATGCCCTGCAGGATGACACGTCCAGCGGCCGCCTCGGGCCGCTCCTTGCTCAGCTGGATCTTCTCGGGACGGACGGCAATCAACGCAGACGCACCCGCCTGCAGGGCCGCGCTCGGGGGGCCGGGCAATGCGGACTCGATGCCCTCACAGACGATCACCACGCCCTCGGGTCCACTCTCCCTCACGATGCCCGCAAACAGCGTGGTGCTTCCCACGAACTCCGCCACGAAACGCGTCGCTGGATATTCATAGACTTCCTGCGGTGAACCGACCTGTACAAAGCGTCCCTGGTCCATGACAGCGATCCTGCTCGCAAGCGTCATGGCCTCTTCCTGGTCGTGTGTGACAACGACGAAGCTCACACCGAGCTGGTCCTGGAGGTTGCTCAGCTCGAACTGGGTATGCTCGCGGAGTTTCTTGTCGAGCGCCGCGAGCGGCTCGTCGAGCAGCAGCACCCGCGGACGTTTGACGAGCGCACGCGCGAGAGCAACGCGCTGGCGCTGGCCGCCGGAAAGCTGGCCGGGCTTGCGACCCTCGAGACCCTCGAGCTTCACCAGGCCGAGCATCTCGCGCACGCGGTCGCGGATAGTTGCGCGTGGCAGGCCCTCCTTGCGCAGACCGTAGGCAACGTTGTCGCTTACGCTCATGTGGGGGAACAGGGCATAGGACTGGAACATCATGTTCACCGGCCGCTCGTAGGGCGGCGTATCGGTAACGTCCCTGCCGTCAATGAATATCCGCCCCGTGTCAGGCTGCTCGAGACCCGCCAGCATCCGCAGCAAGGTGGTCTTACCGCAGCCCGAGCCACCCAGGATCACGAATATCTCCCCTGCCCGTACGTCGAGCGATAGGTGGTCGACAGCCACGTAGTCGCCGAACTGCTTTGAAAGGTCCCGGGTGCTTATGACCGGCGTATCAGCTGTCACGCGTCAGTCCTCCTCTGCCATGCCGTATTTGACGTGCGACCAGACCCGCGAGCGCAACCTCTCGATCCTCGGCGCAAGCACCATGGGCGTACTGAGCCGCCGCATCACCGCATCATCGGGATAGATCGCCGGGTCCGAGCGCAGAGTCTCATTGACCAGGGGCGTCGCGACACGACTGGCATTGGCATACCCCACGGTGTTCGTCACCGCTGCGATGACCTCTGGCTGCAACAGGTAATTGAGAAAACGGTGCGCATTCTCGGGGTGCGGCGAATCGGCGGGGATATATGCAGCGTCGAACCAGGCGGGCATGCCTTCTTTCGGCAGGACGAAGCCGAGCTCGACATTAAGCCCTGCGGCACGGGCCCGAGCCCTGGACACGGCATAATCCCCCGACCAGCTCATGGCGATGCAGACTTCCTCGGACGGCAGGTCGATCAGCATTTTTTGCGCGCTGAAATAGCGTATATAAGGGCGAATCGCGAGCAACAGTTTTTCGGCCGCCTTGAGATCCATGGGATCAACGGAATCCGGGGCGCGCCCCAGGTAGGCAAGCGCCATGGGCAGCACATCGGTGGCCGAGTCGAGCAGCGTCACGCCGCAGTCGGCAAAGCGCGACACGATCTCGGGCAGGAATACGAGGGCTGCGCTGTCGATCGGGGCATCCGGCATGCGCTCGCGTATCTTCCGCACGTTGTAGGTGAAGCCCGTGGTGCCCCAAGTGTAAGGAACCCCGTAGCGAAGGCCGGGATCGTATTGCTCATAGGCTGCGAGAACGCGCGGATCCAGATCCGCGAGATTGGGCAGCAGCCGCTTGTCCAGCGGACGAAGAATGCCCACCGGGATCAGGCGTGCGCTGTACTGCGCCGAATGAAACACGATGTCGTAGCCGCTCGACCCCGCCATCAGCTTGGTGTCAACGAGTTCGCTGGAATCGTAGATATCGTAGTTGACGCGTATGCCGGTCTGCCGCTCGAAAACCCGGACGGTCTCCACGCCGATGTAATCGGCCCAGTTGTAGATATTCAGCACCGGAGCCTCACCGGCGCATACGGTGCCCGAGAGCAGCAACGCAACGGCCCGGAACAGACAGTTGAGCTCGCGCCCCCGTAGCATCATGCCTCGATATCCGCGCGGAAATGACGCGGAAAGACTCCCGCGAGATAGCCAAGGCAGAGGTTTCGCGCCCGATTCCGGTCGAGCTGGTGGGGAATGACGAGGAGATCCAGCCAGAGGCCGTTGGCCAGCGCGGAGTACGTCGTGGCGACGACGCGCGGGTCGATACCGCGGTAACGGCCTTCGCTCACGATCTCCTCGCAGAGCCGGCACAATTCCTCGTCTATCCGCACGTCCAGATCCGCGCAGATGACCCGATACACCGGTTGTGCTTTCGTTTCGCCCCAGAACGCGAACCACACCGCGAGCTTGCCGCGTTCGACGACCTTGGCGCTGAAATCGAAGCTGACCAACGACTCCATGCGCGAAGCGGCGTTGCCACCTTGCCCGAGGATGCGCGTCCAGCCAGCCCGGTATTCGCCAACGACGACGCGCAGCGTCTCGATCAGCAGCTTTTCCTTGGTCTCGAAGTGCAGGTTGACGATGCCGAGGCTTGATTTGGCCTCGCGGGTGATCTCCTGCATCGTCACGGAGGCAAGGCCGCTGCGGGCGATGCACTTGATCGTGGCCGATATCAGCTGCGAACGGCGACGTTCCCGGGCATCCGCGCGCGCCACGGCCGCACGCGCGACGCCGGGGGCGCGAAGCGGAGTCACGACGGAACGCTCCCTGCCGGTCCCCTTGGTCAACGCCACGTCACTGTTTCTCCCGCCCTGAGTCACGTTACGACGAACCGTAACACAGCAATCCGGAGCGTGCACGACCCCGGACAGGCACAGATCGACCTGCTTTTTATGAATGTTCATTCATTCACCTGAAGATGGACTTGCACGATATCGCTGTGGCAGCATTCGATCACCGTTCACGGAATACGCGTCCATGCGCCGCTCGCTCGCACGCAGCAATGCCCAGTTCAGGAAGGCCAGCGCAAAGCTGCCTCTGGGGGTCTCGTCTAACTTCCGCTACTGGGGAGAGGACGCGACGCTGTACATGCGGCGCGGCAAGGGCGCACGGCTCTGGGATATCGACGACAACGAGTACGTCGACTACCGACTGGCCTACGGGCCGCCAATCCTCGGCTATGCCAACGACGAAGTCGACGCTGCAGCACGGCGCGGCATGGACGTCGGTGGCGTGTTCGCCTTTGCCACCGAGATGGAGTACGCCGTTGCCGAGCGGATTTCCCGCATGGTGCCTGCGGCAGAGCGGATCCGTTTCTCGAATTCGGGCACTGAGGCGGTGATGGCCGCACTGCGCGTGTCGCGCGCACACACAGGCCGCGACGACTTCATCATGATTGAGGGCGGCTATCACGGCGTCTTTGATTCGGTCCTGTGGAAAAGCGAAATAGAGGATGGCTGGACTCCCGCGACCGGGCGCGAGCCGGGCATGATTCCTTACAGTCAGGGTGTCGCGCGTTCGTCACGGCAACACGTGCATCTGGTCCCGATGAATGACGCCAACCGTCTCGAGGATGTGCTGCGCAAGCACGCGGACAGCATCGGCACGCTGCTGATCGAACCGATGATGGGTAACTGCTGTGCCATCACGGCGACCACCGAGTTCATGCAGGCCGCCCGGATGTTGTGCGATCGCCACGGCGTGGTTCTGGTGATCGACGAGGTAAAGACCGGCTTTCGGGTCGCGCGCGGCGGCGTGCAGGAACTCCTCGGCGTCCAGGCCGACATCTGCACCTTCGCCAAGGCCGTTGCCAACGGCTACCCCATCGCCGTGGTCGCCGGGCGCGCAGAGTTCATGGATCACATCGGCAAGGGTGTG
>CAJADV010000098.1 GCA_903938575.1 uncultured Gammaproteobacteria bacterium | reverse complement strand
GAGCGCGGGCTGTGGCTCTCGCGCGATGGCGGCGCTAGCTGGAGCGAGGTGAAGCAGGGGCTTCCACCGGTGGCGGTCGCGGATATCGAGATCCGCCATGGTGCGCTGGTGCTCGGGACTCGCCGTGGCATCTGGGCGCTGGACGATCTGCACATCCTGCGTGCGGCGGGCGATGCACCGGCCCAGGATACGCTGCGGCTTTTCCAGGCGCAGCCCGCCATCCGCTGGCAATTCGACCACAGCTGGGGCGATCAGGGCGCCATGCCCGCGCCGCCCTACGGACTGCGTGTTGCCTATTGGCTGAAAGAGGCACCGAAGGGCGAGATCCGCGCCGAGATTCTCGATGGCTCGGGACACATCATCCGCACGCTTTCCAGCGTGCTCGTGCCGCTCAAGTACCCGGTTGACGACGCCGACAGCCCGGACGCCGAAACCTACGCCAATGAAGATCCCACGCCCGCGCTCTCAGGGGATGCCGGCATCAACACGGCCGTGTGGGATCTGCGCATGAGCGGCGCGCGCCGCATCGCCTCCAAGGTGGATGCGGGCGATCCCGAGGAGGGCCCGCTGGTGGCGCCAGGCACCTACCGCTTGCGGCTGGTGGTGGGCAACGAGCAACGCGAGCAGGAGATCCAGGTGCTGCCCGATCCGCGCTCGCCGGCCACCCCCGAACAGTTGCAGGCGAACGTGGCGTTCACGGTGGCGGCGCGTGATGCCATGGACCGCGTGGCTCGCAACGTGGAGTTGCTGCAGGCGGTGCGCGCGCAGGCACATGATGTCATCGAGCGTAGCGCCGCGCGGGACGATGCGGCAGCGCTGCGCGCGAGTGCCGAGGCCCTCGCAGCCCGTGCCAGCACGCTGGAGTACGCGCTGCACAACCCGGACGCCGAGGTCTTCTACGACGTGCTCGCCGGTCGTGACGGTGGCGCCAAACTCTACGGGCAGTTCGCGCTGCTGCCGGACCTGGCGCAAGACGCCGATTACCAGCCCACCCAGGGCATGCGTGAGCGCATGGACGAATTGCTCGCCCAGTTGGCGGTGATCGAGGTGGGTGTGCAATCGATGCGCGATACCGAGCTCGCGGCCTTCGAGAAGGCCTCGACCGCGTTGGCGCTGCCTAGAGTGATTCTCCCGCCCTGAGCGGGTCTCTTCAGATCGCGACCAGCGTGGTGGCCAGCCACCGCGCTTCGTCGGGATCGTGGGTGACGTAGAGCATCGGCAGCGCGAGTTCGTCGCGCAGGCGCTCGATCAGCCGCAGGATCTCCTCGCGGCGTGCGCGGTCCACGAAGGACAGTGGCTCGTCTAGCAGCAGGAAACGGGCCCCCGAGAGCAGCGCCCGGCCGATCGCCACGCGCCGCGCTTCCCCTCCGGAGAGCGTGCGTGGCCAGCGCTGCAGCAGCGCTTCGATGCCCAGCAAGGCGCTGATCTCTTCCAGCGCGAACGCACTTTTACCCGCCCTGGCGCGCCGCTCGCCGTAACGCAGGTTCTCGATCACCCGCAGGTGCGGAAACAACCGTGAGTCCTGGAATACGTAGCCTGCGTGGCGCTGCTCCGGCGGCAGGTCGATGCCTGCGCGGTGGTCGTATAGCGTCTCGCCGCTCACCTGGATATGGCCGCTGTCGGGGCGCAGCAGGCCCGCCACCATGTTCAGCACCGAGCTTTTTCCTACCCCCGAAGGGCCCACCAGTACGGTGATGCCCGGGCCGGCGCAGATGCGCAGTTCGATCCGCGTGTTGCCCAGCTGTTTGGTGAGCTGCACATCAAAGCTCATGCTGCCTCCCCGGCTGGCGGCGCAGCAGCAGTTCTGACAGCAGCAGCATCCCCAGGGCGAGCGCGATGGACACCAGCGCCAGCCGCAGCACCTGCGTCTCGCCCGCAGGCAGCTGCATGGCGCCGTAGATTGCCAGCGGCAGCGTGCGGGTCTCGCCGGGAATGCTCGAAACGAAACTCACCGTAGCGCCGAACTCGCCGAGCGAGCGGGCGAAGCCGAGCGCTACGGCAGCGAGGATGCCGGGCATGCTGAGGGGCAGCGTGACCGTGAGGAATGCGCGCCAGGGGCTGGCTCCCAGAGTGCGCGCCGCGTTTTCGAGCCGTGTGTCCACCGCCTCGATCGATAGCCGCATGGCGCGCACCATCAAGGGCAGCGCCATCACGGCCGCCGCGAGCGCAGCACCCGTCCAGCGGAACGCGAAGACCATGCCGCAGCAGGCCTCGAGCGCGTGGCCGATAGGGCCGCGGCGGCCGAACAGAAGCAGCAGTGCCCAGCCCGTCACCACCGGTGGCAGCACCAGCGGCAGGTGCACCAGCGCATCGAGCAGCGCTCGCCCGGGAAAATCCCGCCGCGCGAGCGTGAAGGCAAGCGCAAAGGCGACGGGTAGCGCCGCCACGGTCGAAACCGCCCCGACGCGCAGCGACAGCCCGATGATTTCCCACTCTTCCGCGCTCAGCACACCACCCGTCCGCACGCCCGATACTGTATCGCGCTGTATATAGGATGCGCGGGTCCGTGTCACGCCTCCGGGCGGGTGCTTCCCCATGCGTGGTACTTCGTGCGAGCCTTGGGCCCTTCGCATGCGGGAGGCAGGCATGGCCAACCAGCCGAGGCTCAAGATCAAGCTCCAGCTCATGCTGGACCAGGACATCGCGATGGGTCCCGGCAAGGCCGAGCTGCTCGAGGCCATTGCGCGGGAAGGCTCCATCTCCGCGGCGGGCCGGGCGCTCGGCATGAGCTACCGGCGCGCCTGGCTGCTGGTCGATACGATGAACCGTTGTTTCCGCGAGCGGCTGGTGGCCACCACGCCCGGTGGCGCGAAGAGCGGCGGCGCTCGCCTTAGCGCCACTGGCGAGAAGGTGCTCGCCGATTACCGCGCCATCGAGGCCGCAGTGGCCAGCGCCGCCACGGGTGCGGCGCTGGTGCGGCTGCGCAAGAGGCTCAGGACTTCGACGACAGCCGCGCCGTAGCCAGGAACACCGTGATGAAAATCACCTCGAGGATGGCCGACACCAGCGCCGCCTGATTGAAGCCATCGACCACCAGCCCTGTGATGCGGCCCACCACCACGCAGGCCATGCCGGTGGCCGCTGCCCGCAGCCACATCACGTTGCCGCGCAGCAGATAGATCCCGCAGAACACCGCCGACATCAGGAACAGGCCGCCGATATCGCCGCGCAGGTTGTTCAGACCCGCAGGGCCCGTGGCCGTCAGCGCCCACTGCGTTGCCATCACCTCGGGCTGCACCATCCAGCGCAGCCAGAGCACGATGAACAACAGCGCGATCAGGCCGACCATGGTCTTCAATACTATTTTCATACTCTGTCCTCGGTGAATTCCGGCGCGATCAAAGCACGCCTGTGCCTCTGGTGAAAGACCGGCAGCAGTTCAGCCAGTCGGCCACATCGTTTTCAGTTCCCGCTTCACGATCTTGCCGTTGGCATTGCGCGGCAGCGGCTCGCGGCGGAACACGATCCGCACCGGCACCTTGAAGCCCGCGAGCTGCGTGGCCACATGCGCGCGGAGTTCTGCCTCGCTCGCGTCCACGCCGTCCTTCAGTTGCACGAAAGCACCCACTTCCTCGCCGAGTTGCGGGTGGGCAATGCCGATCACCGCCGCATCCACCACCGCCGGATGGCTGAAGAGCGCGTCCTCGACCTCCACGCAGTAGATGTTCTCACCGCCGCGGATCAGCATGTCCTTGGCGCGGTCGAGGATGAAGATGAATCCTTCCTCATCCACCCGCGCGATGTCGCCGGAATGGAGCCAGCCATCGGTGATGGCAGCGGCACTTGCCTCGGGCTTATTCCAGTACCCCTTCACCACATTGGGACCGCGGATCCACAATTCACCCACGCCGCCGGCTGCGAGTTCCCGGCCCTCTGCATCGACCACCCGGATATCGCAGATCGGCACGGCAGGCCCCGCGCTCGCGGGCCGGTTACGGTAGTCCTCGGAGCTGTTATAGGCGGTGATGGCGGAGGTTTCGGTAAGGCCATAGCCATTGCCGGGCAGCGTGCGCGGGAACACCGCCCTGATGCGCGCGACCAGGTCTGGAGCCGCCGGAGCGCCGCCGTAGGACACGGTTTCGACGCTGGAGAGATCGTAGTCGGCGAGCCGCGGATGCTCGACGATCTGCCAGGCAATGGTGGGCACCCCGCCAACGCCGGTGATGCGCTCGCGCTGGATCAGTTCCAGCGCGCGGTCTACATCCCAGCGCTGCATCAGCACGATCTTGTTGCCGGCGAGCAGGCTGGGCGCGAGCACCGAGTGGCAGCCGGTGACATGAAAAAAGGGCACCGTGAGCAGTGCCGCCTTGCGCGGCGCGGCAGGGTCCGGGGCGGGCAGACTTTCGCCACGGCGCAGGAACCCACGTGCCCAGGCAAAACCCGCGCTGGTCACGTTGCTGCACAGGTTGCGGTGCGTGCCCAGCGCGCCCTTGGGTTTGCCCGTGGTGCCCGAGGTATAGAAGATCGTAGCGTCGTCCTCGGGTTCGAGTTCGATCTCGGGCAGCGCGCGCTCGGGCAGTGCCGCGTAGTCCGCGACGCCGCCCAGCAGCGCCTCCCAGCGTGCGGCTGACACCGGCAGTTCGGCGTCGCCGGACCGGGTGACGATCAGGGCCTCCAGAGCTGGCAGATCGGCGCGATGCGGGGCGATCCGCTGCAGTCGCTCGAGGTCCATCAGCGAGATCTTCGCGCCGGAATCGGCGAGCGTGTACTCGAGCTCGGCGCCCGTGAACCAGGCGTTCAGCGGCACCACGATCGCACCGCTCGCGGCGGCGGCCCAGAAGGCCACCGACCACTCCGGGAGGTTGCGCATGGCAATGGCCACGCGATCGCCTTTCACCAGGCCGAGATCGTCGCGCAGATGGCGTGCCAGCGTGCAGGCCGCGCGGTACTGCGCCTCGAAGCTCATGCGCTCGTCGTCGAGCACCATGCAGTCGCGCGTGCCGTGTGCACGCGAGGCGAGCAGGATATGCCGTAGCGAACGCGGCGCGTGGCGCCAGGTGCGCAGCCGCTGTCCGCGGATCGACACCTCTTCCATCTCGAAGGGGCTGCCGGGCGCCGTGAGCAGCGCATGGGCCCGCGCGATGTCCATGACCGGCCATGCAGGCGCCTGTTTTTCAGTGCTCATTCGCGGCCTCCTGTTCAGCGCGATTGCGCATAGCCCAGCGTACGCAGGCTCACGGCGATTTCCTCAAGACTGGTGGGGTCGTCGATGGTGGCGGGCACGCGGTAGGGTTCGCTGTCGGCGATGGCGCGCAGGGTGGCGCGCAGGATCTTGCCCGAGCGTGTCTTCGGCAGTCGGCTGACCACGACGCACTGGCGCAGCGATGCGACCGGGCCGATCCTCTCGCGCACCCGCGCGATCGCCTCGTCGCAGATGGTGGCGTGCTCGCGACACACGCCTGCCTTCAGAACCAGCAGGCCCACCGGTATCTGGCCCTTGATCGGGTCTGCCACGCCCATCACGGCGCACTCGGCGACATCGGGGTGGCCCGCCAGCACTTCCTCGATGGCGCCGGTGGAGAGCCGGTGCCCTGCCACGTTGATCACATCGTCGGTGCGCGCCATCACGTAGGCGTAGCCCTCGGCATCGACGAAGCCGGCGTCGCCCGTCTCGTAGTAACCCGGGAAGCGGCTGAAATACGCGGACACAAAGCGCTCGTCGTTATTCCACAGCGTGGTGAAACCTCCGGGCGGCAGCGGCAGGCGCAGCACGAGCGAGCCGAGTTCGCCCGCGGCGCGCTCATGGCCCTCGGCGTCGAGCACGGCGAGCGCGTAGCCGGGCACCGGCAGTGCCGGCGAACCCGGTTTCACGGGGAGCAGGGCGATGCCGCGGCAATTCGCGCAGATCGACCAGCCGGTCTCGGTCTGCCACCAGTGATCGATCACCGGTATGCCGAGGACCGCTGCGGCCCACTCGAGGGTGTCGGGGTCGCAGCGCTCGCCGGCCAGGAACAGTGTCTGCAGGCTGGACACGTCATGACGCGCGAGGTGCTCGGCGTGCGGATCCTCACGGCGTATGCCGCGGAATGCCGTGGGTGCCGTGAAGAGTGCTTTGACGCGGTGCTCCGCGATCACGCGCCAGAAGGCCCCGGCATCGGGCGTGCCCACCGGCTTGCCCTCGTAGAGTACGGTGGTGCATCCGGCCACCAGCGGGCCGTAGACGATGTAGGAGTGACCCACCACCCAGCCCACATCAGACGCGGCCCAGAACACCTCGCCCGGTGCGATGTCGTAGATGTTGCGCATCGACCAGGCGAGCGCCACCAGATACCCCCCGGTGTCGTGCACCACGCCCTTGGGCTGCCCGGTGGTGCCGGAGGTGTAGAGGATGTAGAGCGGATGGTTCGCGTTAACGGGTACGCAGGCGGCCGGGGTTGCCTCGGCCATGACCTGCTCCCAGTCGACATCCCGCGGCGACTGCAGCGCTTCTGCCAG
>CAJADV010000097.1 GCA_903938575.1 uncultured Gammaproteobacteria bacterium | reverse complement strand
GTGCCGCCATGTTCGACCGGCCAGTTGACGCCGGCCCAGCCGCGCGCCGCGAGCGCCTGCTGCCAGCGGACATGGTCTTCGCGCCCGAGTTGCAACTCGTGCTCGACCTTGTGGCGGATGTCGGCGGGGCAGCCGGTGCTCAGGAAGTCGCGCACTTCCTGCTGAAAAGCGAGTTCCTGCGGGCTGAATCGTATGTCCACGCGTACTGCTCCGAAGGCTGTGGCGGCGCGGCATCTTCCCCCGCCGGATGCGTACCGATCAATGGGGCAGGCGGGTGATCGGTGTGATCAGGACGGTCTGGGAGGCGTCGCCCAGCAGCGCCTGCCCGTCCTGGATGGTGCAGTGCAGGCGCATGCTCCGGGCACACAAGGCTGCCAGCGCTTTCGATTGCTCCTGGTTGATCTCCAGCACGCGCAGGCTGGCGATGCGCTCCAGGCCCGCGCGCTGGCGATCCCACCAGGGAGGCACGGAGCGGCCACCGTAGGCGATCACGATCACCTCGCCGGCCCGACCGGCGGCGCGGCGCAGCCGCTTTTCCTCGGGCAATCCGAGTTCGATCCACTGACGCAGCGTTCCATCAGGCTCGCGCAGCCAGAGATCGGGCTCTTCCTCCGCAGACAGGCCCCGCCCGAACTCGAGCGCCGGATCGGCGAACAGCGCCCAGGCGAGCAGTCGCAGCATCAGACGCTCCTCGGTTTCCGAGGGGTGCCGGGCGAGCGTCAGTGCGTGCGTGCCGTAGACGCCGCGATCGATGTCGGCGAGCTCCAGTTCGATCCGGTGGACCGTTGCGCCGAGTGCCATGCCTGAACTTCCTATGCCTTGCGCCGACGCGATGCGCGCCCGCGCCATTGCTCTGCTGTGATGGCCCAGCGCTCGTGGTCGCGCCAGCGCCCACCGATCTTCACGCTGCGGCGTGCGACGCCTTCGAGATGGAATCCGATGTTCTCGACCAGGCGCCGGGACGCGATATTCCCGGGCTGGATGGCCGCTTCGAGCCGATGCAGCCGGTACTGCCCGAACGCCCTTGGGAGCACCAGTCGCAGGCCCTGGCTCATGATGCCCTGACACTCGTATCCGGCGAAGACGTAGTAGCCGAGAAACGCACTCTGGTAGCCCCCGCGGATCACCTCGCTCAGGTTGACCACGCCAGCAAGCTCGCCTGCGTCATCAACGAGAAAATGCCCGAAGTAGCTGCCATCGCCGATGCGTTCGAGCCAGGTTCGGTAGAGCGCGCGCGTGTCGGGCGGCGATACGCGGCCTGCGTGCAGCCGGCGGCTCGCAGCCACCGCCGCGAGAAAAGCCGATGCATCCTCCGGTGCGGGTGTCCGCAGTCGTATGGGCGGTCTTTGCGCACCGGTGGCAGGCGTGGGCAAGCAAGGCTCCGGGGGCAGCGTAAAAATACGTGACATACCTCAATCAGCACGCCGGTGCAATCCGTATCATCTACCGGTCTGGCCTTCGTTGGCTTTGCGAAGGCTCACTCACGGATACCTGATGCAACACCAGCATGTCGCCGAGCAGATAGGCGTCCGCCGCGCGGCCGGGCGGCTGACCGTTCCCGTGCTGCCTGCAGTGGCCAGCGTGGTGCTGGGCGTGATCAATGATCCCGCCGCGGGCACCCAGGCGCTGGTCCGGGTCATCAGCCGCGACCAGTCGCTGGCCGCGCACGTCCTGAAATACGCCAATGCCCCCCTGTTGCGCACCGGCACCGTGATCCTGTCGGTCGATCAGGCGATCGCGCGGCTGGGTACTCGCATCGTCGCCGATGTGGTCTTTGCGGCCTGCATCGGGCCGCGGCTGTTCAAGGCCCCGCTGTACAACGCCCTCATCGCGCGGATCTGGGAGGAGTCGCTCGCTACTGCGCTGTGGTCGAAAGAGGTGGCGCAGGCGCGGGAACAGGAGATGGAGGCGAGCTTTCTCTGCGGCCTGCTGCACCAGATCGGACTGCCGGTGGTGCTGCAGGCCGTGCAGGAGATCCTCGGTCCGGCACCGCAGCCGGCGCTCGCCCGTGAGGAACTCGATGCGCTGCTGCAGAGCTTCGGTGTGATCGCCGGGCTCGATGTCGCTTCGCGCTGGAAGTTGCCCGAGCCGATTGTGGAGACGATCGCTCACTTGAACGAGGCCGGCGCAGCAGGCAACCGGAGCGCGCTGGTCGCGGGCGTCTCTGCGGCCAGAGCCTTTGCCCTCGCCATGCTTGACGAGTCTCAGCCGCAGGCGCAGACACTCTCGGCCATGCCGCAGGTCCAGGCCGCGGGGCTCGACCACGCGGCGGTGGAGCAGTTGCTAACCACGCTTGGAGCGGTGCGCGAGATGCTCAGGCCTGGGTGACCGTCACCGGTACGCCGTTCAGCGCGGCGTTGCCGCAGAGCTCGTCCAGCCAGAGTTCGTCGGTGATGTCGTTGGCGCTCACGCCGGCGTGCGCGCTAGCGACCCCGAGTCGGATGCCCGGCCGATCATGACCCCAGCCGTGGGGCAGGGAGATGCTGCCGGGCATCATGTCGGTGCTCGCTGTCACCGCGATGCGCAGTTCGCCGACGCGCGAACGCAGCACCACCTCGCTGCCGTCTGTAATGCCGCGCGCGGCGAGATCCTCCGGGTGCATCAGCAACTGATCGCGACGAGGTCCTTTGACCAGGCGGTGGCTGTTGTGCATCCACGAGTTGTTGCTGCGTACATGGCGGCGTCCGATCAGCAGCAGTTGTCCTGCCGCAGGCGCCGCCTCCTGCCACAACCGCTCGAGCTCAGCGGGAATCCGCGCCGGCAGGCAGTCGATGTGTCCGCCGTCGGTGCACAGGCGCTCGGTCAGGGAGGGCTCGAGCGGTCCCAGATCGATACCGTGGGGCGCGGCTTGCAGCGCGGCAAGATCGAGTGCCCGCGCATGACCTGCGGCCGCGCCGTAGGGGCCGGATTGCAGCATCAGATCGAGCATCTGCGCGGGCGAGGCCACCGCAGGTGCCGCGCTCGCGTCGAGTCGTGCGTCGGCCTCGGCGAGGCCCACGAAAATCTCCCAGTCGTGGCGTGCGCCGTCGGGCTTGGGCAGCGTGGCCTCGTTGTAGCGCGTGGTGTTGCGTACCGCGAAGCGGTGGAAGGCGATGTCGTAGTGATCGTGCTCCAGCGCCGTGGTGGGCGGCAGTATCAGTGTCGCGTGGCGGGTGCTTTCGTTCAGATAGAAATCAATGCAGAGCATGAAATCCAGATCGGCGAGTGCTGCATCGAGCCGGCGTCCGTTGGGCGTGGAGAGCACCGGGTTTCCCGCCACCGTGACCAGCGCGCGCACTTGCCCCTCGCCCGGGGTGAGCATCTCCTCCGCGAGTGCCGCCACCGGAAACTCACCGCTGAAATCGGGGTAGGCGCGCACCCGGCTGTGTCGCCTGCCGAAGCTGCCTCGCTGGCGATCAGCGGGGCCTGCGGCCGCGACAGCCGGCATGGTGAGCAGTGTGCCGCCTTCGCGGTCGAGGTTTCCCGTGACCAGATTCAGCATCTGTATCGCCCACTGGCACAGCGCACCGAAGCGCTGGGTGGAGACCCCCATGCGGCCGTGGCAGGCGGCCGAGGGCGCTGCGGCGAATTCCCGCGCGAGGCGGCGGATCGTGTCAGCAGCGATACCGGTGCGTGCCGCGGCGTGTTCCGGGGTGAAGCGCGCGAGCAGCGCCGGAACATCCGTGAGCCCCCGATGCGCCGCGCCGGACGGACCAGGGCGGGCCAGGTGTTCGGCAAATATCACCTGCAGGATCGCTAACAGCAGGAAGGCGTCGCTACCGGGACGCACGAAATGGTGCTCGTCCGCGACCTCGGCGGTTTCGGTGCGGCGCGGATCGATCACCACCAGCTTGCCGCCACGCGCCTGCAGCGCCTTCAGGCGGCCGCGGAAATCCGGCACGGTCATGATGCTGCCGTTGGAGGCCATGGGGTTGTAGCCCAACACCAGCAGGTGCTGCGTGCGGTCGATGTCGGGGATGGGCTGCAGGAACTGGTGGCCGTACATCCACAGGCACACGAGATGGTGCGGCAGCTGGTCGGCGGAGGTGGCGGAGTAGTGGTTGCGCGTGCCCAGGCGTTTGAGAAAGTGATTGGCGTGGGTCATCAGTCCCCAGTTGTGCACATTGGGATTGCCGCGGTAGATGGCCACGGCATCGGCGCCGTGTTGAACCCGCACGGCGCGCAGTCGCGCTGCCGCGATCGTGAAGGCCTCCTCCCAGTCTATTTCGCGCCAGCTGCTGCCTTCGCGGAGCAGCGGGCGGCGCAGCCGGTCGGGGTCTTCCTGCAGATCGGCAAGCGCGGTGGCCTTGGGGCAGATGTAACCGTGGCTCAAGGGGTCGTCGCGGTCGCCGCGGATGTCCGTCACGCGGCCGTCCTCGACGCGTATCTCGAGGCCGCAGATCGCCTCGCAGAGGTGGCAGGCGCGGTAGTGCGTGCTCATGCTCATGACATGCTTTCTCCGGTTTCGCACAGCAGTTCGCGCACGGCCCGCACGCGCTCGGTGAAGGCAGCCTTCGTGGCGGGTGAGGTGGGCACCGCATCGATCCCGTGGATGGTGCCGCGTGTCTGGTTGAGGCGCACCGTGACGCCGGCGGCCTCGAGGCGCTGCGCGTAGTCGAGTGCCTCGTCGCGCAGCGGATCGAATTCTGCGGTCTCCACGTAGGCCGCCGGGAGGCCGGCGAGGTTCGTGCGGTGCGCGGGTGAGGCGTAAGGCGGCGGCGGGTTCGTGCTGCTGCCACGCAGGTAGATCTCCCACATCACGCGGTTGGCGCCGGCCGTCCACAAGGGTGTGTCGGTGAAGGCCTGTGCCGAGGCGCTGCTGCAGGAGGCATCCGTCACCGGATACAGCAGGATCTGCGCACGCAGCGGCTGACCCTCGTCGAGCGCCTTCTGCGCGAGACCCGCGGCCAGTGCGCCGCCGGCGCTGTCCCCCATCACGCCGATGCGGGCTGTGTCCACGCCGAGTTCCGCGGCCTCCGCGCGCAGCCAGTTGAGTGCGGCAAGGCAGTCGTCGAATTGCGCCGGGAAGGGCGCCTGCGTCGAAAGCCGATAGTCGACCACGAAGACCTTGCAGCCGGTCTCCAGCGCGATGCGCTGGGCGTTGTCGAGATGGATCCCGGCGTAGGTGAGGAAGAAGGCCCCGCCGTGGCAGTAGAGCAGCGCGGGCGCCGGGTCGGCGGCTCCGATCGCGCTCACTTCGATGACCGGTATCCGCAGGCCGGCGCCGCTGCGCACCGTGTGCGAACGTGCCCGCACGCCCGGATCCCAGCGTCGCG
>CAJADV010000096.1 GCA_903938575.1 uncultured Gammaproteobacteria bacterium | reverse complement strand
GCCGGCGATAGATTTTACGGTTCAGCTCGCCGCCCGGATCGTCGATGAGTTCGGCGTGTCCGCGTATCTCGATGTATCGCGTGGGCGCCAGAGGATCGACCACACAGAAGGTGATCTGCGAATTGGCGCAAAGATTCGCGTACTTCACGCGGGATTTGAGCGAGCTGATACGCACGTATTCGCCATCCCAGTCGAAACCCACGGGGTTGGTCGAGATAAGGCCGTCCGCATGGCGGATGGTACTCATCATGCCCTGCACTGCGGTCTCGAGGATGTTGCGATGGCTCTCGGGTACTGCGCTCATGAGCATGCTCCGGGCGGTCGATTCAGGGGGATGTGGTCTCGGTTTGCCAGCCGCCACCGAGTGCGCGGTACAGATCGATCATCGCGCGCAGTTCCTCACCGCGTATGGAGGCGAGATTGAGTTTCTGGTCGAGCAATTGCTGGTCGGCGTTGAGGATCTCGAGATAACTCGACAGTCCCTCCTCGTAGCGAGCGCGCGAGAGTTTCGAGGAATCCTCGAGTGCCTTGACTCCTTCTTCGAGCTCGTGCCGGGCGACGGCGAGTTTGTCCACGGCCACCAGCGCATCCGCCACCTCGCGATAGGCGTTCAGCGCGGTCTCGCGGTAACCGTAGAGCGCTTGATCCCGCCGTGCCTTGGTTGCCTCGTAGTTGTTCAGGATGCGTCCGCCCTGAAAGAGCGGGGCGAACAGGCTGGGACGCAATTGGTTGGCGCCCGAACCGCTGTCGAGCAGCCCCGAGATGTCACCGCTCACCGAGTTCAACACGCCGGTGATGGAGAGCGAGGGAAAGAACAGCGCCTTGGCCGCGCCCACGTCGGCGTTGGCCGCTACCAACTGCTGCTCGGCGGAGAGGACATCGGGTCGACGCTCGAGAAGTGCCGCCGGCAGCCCCGGGGGAATCGCCGCCGGAGCGCCAAAGGCTTCCATGACCGCACCGCGGTCGATGGGCCCCGGCACGCGGCCCAGCAGCAGGCTGATTGCGTTCTCGGTAGATGCCAGTTGCTGTTCGAGTTGCGGCACCAGCACGGCCGTGCGGGCGCGGTTGGCGAGCGCGCTGTCGACCTCGAGACGGTTGGAGAGCCCGCCCGTCAGGCGTTTGCTGTAGTAGGCGACGGTGGCCTCGTTGGCGGCTACGGTTTGTCGGGCCACACCGAGTTGAAGGTCGAGTTCGCGTATCAGCACATAAGCCGAGGCGACGTCTGCTACCAGCGAGACGAGCGCGGCGCGACGACCTTGCTCGGTAGAGAGATAAGCCGCCTGAGCCCCCTCGGAGGAGCGGCGATTGGCCCCGAAAAGGTCTACTTCCCACGAAACGGCCACTCCGGCGTCGTAGTTGTTGAAGGCACGGTCAGCGCCGCCGCGCGGTGGGTCCGTGATGCGCGAGCTCCGCTGCGAGGTGTAGCCACCGGTTGCGCCCAGCTCGGGGAACAGCGCTGAACGGGCGATGCCATAGCGCGCGCGCGCTTCCGTCACCCGGGCGGTGGCCATGGCCAGATCGAGGTTGCTGGCAATGGCCTCGCGCACCAGGGCCTGGAGTACGGGATCCTTGGTGAGGCTCCACCAGCCCGCATCGGCGATCGAGGTGGCGTCTGCCTCGGCAATCGCCCCGCGGAATTGAGCGGGCACCGGCTCGTCGGGCCGCTTGTAGTCAGGACCGAGCGTGCAGGCAGAGAGGAGGCCCGAAAGCATGACCGCCGTCAGGCACGAGCGACGACGCGTGCTCATGGGT
This sequence comes from uncultured Gammaproteobacteria bacterium, assembly GCA_903938575.1. GTDB lineage: Bacteria > Pseudomonadota > Gammaproteobacteria > Pseudomonadales > UBA5518 > UBA5518. The sequence continues at coordinate 2,891 of CAJADV010000096.1, read as the reverse complement.
GGCCTCCGGTGTTGACCGGCTGTACGGCGGGCTTGTTGTCCTTGCTTCCGGTGAGACGTTCCACCATCACATAGAGCACCGGCACCAGGCACACGCCGAGCATCGTCGCGAACAGCATCCCCGAGAACACCGTCATGCCCATCACGCGTCGCGAGAAGGCCCCGGCGCCGCTCGCGGTGAGCAATGGCACCACGCCGAGAATAAAGGCGAAAGCCGTCATCAGGATGGGTCGGAAGCGCAGCCGCGCGGACTCCAGCACCGCGCTGGTGGCGTCACGCCCTTGCTGCTGCAGCACGCGGGCGAATTCCACGATCAGGATCGCGTTCTTGGCCGCGAGCCCGATCAGCATGATCAACCCGATCTGCGCGAAGATGTTGTTCACGTAGATCGGTGGCACCACCAGCCCCGCGACCCACAGCCCGAAGAACGCACCAAAGATCGCGAAGGGCGTACCCAGCAGCACGCTGAAGGGCAGCGTCCAGCTCTCGTACTGTGCGGCCAGCACCAGGAACACGAGGAAAATCGCCACCGCGAACACTGGCATCGGGTTGGGCGCCACTTTTTCCTGGTAGGACACGTCTGACCACGTCTGCGTCACACCGTCTGCCAATACCTGTGCCGCCACTTCCTCGAGCGCCTTCATGGCGTCGCCGCTGCTGTAGCCGGGTGCCGGTGCCCCGGTTATCTCGGCGGAGCGATACAGGTTGAAGCGGTTGGTGAATTCGGGTCCGGTGATGGGGCTGGTGCTCACCAGCGTGTCGAGCGGCACCATCTGGCCGGTGTTGCTGCGCACGAAGAAAAGTCCGAGTTGTTGCGGGTCGCGCCGGAACTCGGGTTCGGCCTGCACATAAACTTTGTACACGCGCCCGAAGCGGTTGAAGTCGTTCACGTAGGCGCTGCCCAGCAGTGCGCCAAGGGTGGTGTTGACGTCGCTCAGGGGTACGCCGCTTTTCAGCACCTTGCCGCGGTCGATATCGGCAAATATCTGCGGCACGCTGGAGCGGAAGGCGGTCTGGATGCGTCCGATCTCCGGACGCTCCTTGGCCGCTGCAATGAACTGCTGCGACTGCTCGGCCAGGAACTGCGGCGAGCGGCCGCCCCGGTCCTGCAGCTGCATGGTGAAGCCCGATCCGACGCCAAGTCCGGGGATCGGCGGCGGCGGGAAGGCCATCACCACTGCCTCGGGAATCTGTTCGGCGAAGCGTTTGTTCAGCTGCTGCGAGATAAGCAGGGCATGGTTCTTCAGGCCCGGACGCTCGCCCCATTCCTTCAATTGCACGAAAACGAAGCCCATGTTCGGTGAATAGGACCCGGCCACCAGGCTGAAGCCCGTGACCGTGTTGAATCCTTGCACGCGCTCCTCGGCCTCCAGCACCTTCTCGACCTTGCGCATGACGGCATCGGTGCGCTCGAGCGAGGAGGCGTCCGGCAGCATGAGGTTCACCAGCAGAAAGCCCTGGTCCTCGTCGGGCACGAAGCCGGTGGGTACCCGCGTGGCAAGCAGCGCTATCAGGCCCACGATGCCGCCGATCATCAGCATGCTGCGCGCGAGCTTGCGCACCAGCATGCTGGTGAACCCGACGTAGGCATTGGTGCCGCGCCCGAACATAGCGTTGAAGCGCTCGAAGAAGGGCGTGAGCCAGCTCTTCTCGCCGTGGGTGGGCTTCAGCAGTTTTGCCGCGAGCGCGGGCGACAACGTGAGCGCATTGAACGCCGAGAGCAGCACGGAAATGGCGATCGTGATGGCGAACTGCTGGTAAAAGCGGCCAGTGATGCCCGGAATGAACGCCACGGGGATGAACACGGCCGCGAGAATCAGCGCGATCGCCACCACGGGCCCGGAGACTTCTTTCATGGCCTTCAGCGTCGCTTCGCGTGGCGTGAGTCCCTGCTCGATATGGTGCATCACGGCCTCGACCACCACGATGGCGTCGTCGACCACGATGCCGATCGCGAGCACCAGCCCCAGCAGCGATAGCACGTTGATCGAGAACCCGAGCAGCGGAAAGAACATGAAGGCGCCGATCAGCGACACCGGCACCGTGAGAAGGGGAATGAGGGTCGCGCGCCAGTTCTGCAGGAAGATGAAGACGACGATGATCACCAAGGCGATGGCCTCGAAGAGCGTGTGTACGATCTCCTTGATGCCTTCACTTACTGGCAGCGTGGTGTCCAGTGACACCGTGTAGCCCAGATCCTGCGGGAAACCGCCGGCCAGACCGTCCATGGTCTCGCGCACTTTTTTCGCCACGTCGAGCGCGTTGGTGCCCGGGATCTGGTAGATCGCCATGATCGCGCCGGGCTTGCCGTTGTAGCGGCCGATCGCGTTGTAGAGCTGAGTGCCCAGCTCGATCCGTGCCACATCGCGCATCAGCACCTGCGTGCCGTCGGCATTCGAGCGCACGATGATCCTGCCGAACTCTTCCTCGTTCAGCAGCCGGCCCTGGGTTTTCACTGTGTAGGTGTATTCGGTGCCGGGCGCGGCAGGCGCACCCCCGATCTGGCCGGCCGGGCTCAGCGTGTTCTGCTGCGAGATGGCATTCACGATGTCGGGCACCGTGAGTCCGAGGTTCGCGATACGGTCGGGGCGCAGCCATATGCGCATCGCGTAGTCGCTGCCGCCGAAGAGGTTCACCTGTCCCACGCCAGGTATGCGGGCAAGGCTATCGGTAATGTTCAGGCTGGCGTAGTTCGATAGGAAGTTGCTGTCGTAGGTGCCGGCCGGAGACTTGAGCGAGATGATCAGCAGCGGGAAGGAGAGCGATTTCTTCACCGACACGCCCACGTTCTTCACCGCCTGCGGCAGGGCCGGCATGGCCTCGGAGACGCGGTTCTGCGTGAGTACGTTCGCCATGTCGAGGTTGGTGCCCACCTCGAAGCTCACCTTCAGG
>CAJADV010000095.1 GCA_903938575.1 uncultured Gammaproteobacteria bacterium | reverse complement strand
GCCGGCGATATCGGGCATCCTGGGCCGGTTCAACTGGCCCACGCTGCTGATCAGCGCACGCGCCGAGAGCGTCTGCTCGCTGCCGTCCTTCGCGCGCAGGCGCAGTTCCCAGGTGCCGGTGTCTTCCTGCCACGCCGCCGACACCATCTCGGTCTCGAAGCGCACACTAGCCGTGACGTGGTACTTGCGTGCGGTGACGTCGAAGTAGCGCTGCAGCTCAGGCTGGCGCGCAAAGAACTCCGTCCAGTCGTTGTTGGGCTCGAAGGAATAGCAGTAGAAGTGGTTGCCCACGTCCACGCGGCAGCCGGGATAGCGGTTCTCGTACCAGGTGCCGCCAACACCGGCGTTCTTCTCGATGATCACGTAGGGAATGCCGGCCTCGCCCAAGCGTATGCCGGCGAGGATCCCGGACATGCCGGCGCCGATCACCGCCACCGGGAAAGCCGCGCGCGCGCCGGGGTCGATGCCCGCAAACGAAACCGCTCGCGCATCCACGCCGTCGAGCTCCATTTCCTCCAGCATCATGGGCACGTACTCGGCAGGCACCTCGCCGGCCACCAGGAAGCCCATCATGCGCTGCAGGGTGGCAGCGTCCGGCGCGGGCGGCAGGGTGCAGCCACGATCACGGTAAGCGCGGATGACATCAAGGGCGCGCCGGCGTACTTCCGCCTGCGCCTCGGGTGGCATCGCGCACTGCATATCGTTCAGGAAACACATCAAGGGGCGGTGTTCGCCATCCAGCAGGGCGGTGTCACCGCTCATGTGGATCATCGACATCAGCAGGCAGGGAATGCTCGCTTCCTCGAGCGCGGCGGCGATGGTGGCATCGTCGTCGGTGAAAGGCTCCGCGGCAGGATTGATGCGTTGACTCATGCACACAGCCCTGAAAAACCTCGATCCGCCGGGATTATCCGCGCTGGGGCACGAGGGCGGCGATTACGGAACCGCAATTACGCCGGCATCCGCGCTTCAGGAGGCAGCGGGCAGCGTGTAGGGTGGCAGCAACAGGCAGCAAGGACCGTCCGTTGATATCCCGCGACACGCACACGCAATGGCTGCACGCTCACGATTTCGCACCCGACTCAGGTCATGCGGAGGCCAGCACGCGCCGCGTCATGCTGCTAACGGCAGTGATGATGGTGGTGGAAATCGCTGCTGGCATAACCTACGGCTCGATGGCGCTGCTCGCCGACGGCTGGCACATGGCCACCCACGTGGCGGCCTTCGGCATTTCGGTTTTCGCGTACCGCTACGCCCGCGCCCATGCGAGCAACCCGCGCTACAGCTTCGGCACCGGGAAGGTGGGCACGCTGGGCGGCTTTGCGAGCGCGGTGGCGCTGGCCGTGGTGGCCTTGGTGATGGCGCTGGAGTCACTGCAGCGCGTGATGTCCCCGCACGCTATTCGTTTTGACGAGGCGATCCTCGTGGCGGTGGTGGGGCTGGTGGTCAATCTGGTGAGCGGCGTCCTGCTGCACGGCGCGCAGGGACATGATCACCATCGTGGGCACGATCACGACCATGACCATGACCATGACCATGACCATGACCATGACCATGACCATGACCATGACCATGACCACGATCACGATCACGATCACGATCACGATCATCATCACGATGGCGCGCACGATCACGAGCACGGCCATCACGACGACCACAACCTCCGCGCCGCCTACCTGCACGTGGTCGCCGATGCGCTCACCTCGGTACTCGCGATCGCCGCGCTGGTGGCGGGCAGATGGCTTGGCTGGAACTGGCTCGATCCGCTGATGGGTCTGGTGGGCGCCGCGCTGATCGCGCGCTGGGCGTGGGGGCTGATCCGCGACAGCGGGCACGTGCTGCTCGACGGCTCTGCCGACGACGCGACACGCGAGGCCATACGGCGCGCGATCGAGACGGGCTCAGATAGCCTGGTCACTGATCTGCATATCTGGGCCGTGGGCCCGCGCACCTGGTCGGCGAGCCTTGCGGTGCTCTCGCACGATCCGCTGGCACCCGAGGACTACAAGCGCCTGCTGCAGGGCATTCCGCGGCTGGAGCACGTGCTGATCGAGGTGAACCGTTGTCCGGGGGAGATCTGCCGATCGCCGGGCTGAATCACGTGGCGACTTTCACTGTTGCCCGGGCAAACGCATCCACCTTGGTCATACTGTCAAAACAGGATTTTCGCGACATGCCTGGCTGATGGCGGCTGCTCAGAGTGCTTCCCACATTAAATGGGGTCTGACCCCAATTAATCCTCGTGTCGCAGCCAGGCGGGGATGTGGCGTTCGCCGTGCAGCACGCGCCAGACGTCGATGCGGTCAGCCTGCTCTACGTAGAAGATCAGGTAGGCGTATCGGGTGAGCACCCATGCACGGACGCCCGGGAGGTTCAGTTCGTGCGCATAACGGAGGGAACCGGAGGCGGGATGCCTCCCGATATGTACGTAGGCTTTTTCGAGATCGTCGATGAACCCGAACGCTGCGGTCTCCACGTCCTCCGCTAGAAAGTACTCGACTATCTCTTCGACATCCCGTCTGGCCTGTTCTCGAGGAACAACCGCTTTGGGTTTCACCGGCGAGAGCCGGGCTTGGCACGTTTGCGAATCGTCGTTCTCAAGCCTTCAAAGTAGTTGGCATCGGCCGGCGCGCCAGACGGGCTCGCGGCTCCGGCAAGAAGCACCTCGCGCAGCTTGAGCAGGTCCTGGTCCTTGCGGATCAGTTCGCGGACGTACTCACTGCTGGTGCCGTAGCCACGCTGGCTTACCTGCTCGTCCACGAAAGACTTCAGGCTGTCGGGCAAGGAGATGTTCATGGTGCTCATACGCAGACCGTAGTGGGCTTGGCAAAATTTGGCAAGCACCGAATTTAATGGGGTCTGACCCCAATTAATTTTCAGGGCACTGCAGAAGCGCTGGATGAGGGTCACCTCCCCGGCGCTTGCCCCCCATCAATCGAGTAGAACTGCCCGGATATCCACGCACCCTGCTCGCTGCACAGAAACGCAGCGAGTGCTGCCACTTCCTCCGGCCTTCCCGCGCGCCCCAGCGGGACGTACTGGCTCAACAAGCGGTCCCAGGTGCCATCGGCGCGGGGAATGTCGTCGAGGCGTGAGGTGTCGATGATGCCCGGGCAGATGGCGTTCACGCGGATGCCGTTGCGGCCCAATTCGCTTGCCATCGCCGCGGTGAGTGCCTGCAGGCCGGCCTTGCTGGCGGCGTAGGCGGCGTG
>CAJADV010000094.1 GCA_903938575.1 uncultured Gammaproteobacteria bacterium | reverse complement strand
GGCCACGATGGCCGTTTCCGGTCCGCGTGCGAAGCAGGTGTTGGATCAGCTCGAACTCGGCGTGTCGCTGGATGACGCGGGCTTTGCGCACATGAGCGTGCAGCACGGGAGCTTCGGCGCGCGCCCGGCGCGCATCGCGCGGGTGAGTTTTACCGGCGAGCGCAGCTACGAGATTTCGGTGCCCGCCGGTCTGGCGCACGCGCTGTGGCAGGCGGCGCGTGCAGCCGGTGCGGCAGCGCTCGGGGTGGAAGCCCTCGGCGTGCTGCGCGCCGAGAAAGGCTTTCTGTTCATCGGCCAGGACACCGATTCGGAGACCATGCCGCAGGACCTCGGGATGGACGGGCCGCGGCAGAACCGACGCGACTCCTATGTGGGTGACCGTTCGCTCTTGCTTCCGGTGGCGAAGCGCGCAGGACGTCGGCAGCTGGTCGGCATTGCGGCCGCCGCAGACGCGATGATCCCGCCCGGCGCCCACGCGGTGTGTACGGCGCAGGGCAGGCCGCGCAGCATCGGTTTCATCACCAGCAGCTATCACAGCTACGCGCTGGATCGTCCGATCGCGCTGGCATTGATCGAGGACGGCCTGTCGCGCCAGGGTGAGGTGCTGGCCTTCGAGCACCTCGGGACCCGCCACGCGGGCACCGTGGTTGGCAGTTGTTTCCTCGATCCGACCGGAGGGCGCCTGCATGTTTGAGCGCAGTCCGTTCTGGTCGGCGCCGCCCGAGTGGAGTCGCGCATGCATCGAGGCGCCGGGCCTCTGCGTACGTGCGAGCCGTGCGCCTGCGCAGCTCGTTTCCGGGGCAGTGGAGGGCTGGTTTGCAGCATGCGGCGTTGCCGTCATCGGCCCGCGCGAGCGCTGCGGCAGCGAGGTGTATGCGCTGCGTCTGGCGCCGGATACGGTATTGCACGTGGGTGGCGCCATGGCATCCCCGGGGTGGCACGATGCGGAGCGTGTTGCCGTAAGCGACGCGGGTGATGCCTGGATGATCATCGATGTGGAAGGCGAGGGCGCGCTCGCGGTGCTTGAACAGGGCGGCGAATATCCCTTCACTTCCACCGCCGGCCCGGCTCGGGAATCGGCGCGCATGCTCTTCGCAGGGCTGGTGGTGGCGGTGTCACGACGCGATGCCGGCTGGCGCCTGCACGTGGACCGCGCCTGGGCGCCGGCGCTGTGGCGCTGGCTCGAGGTGCACGCCGCCTCACACAACTCCCCCTGCTGAGTTACGCGGGTATGCTGCTGGTGAAAACCCGACTGGGCCTTAGCAGGATTCACGGCATCGGCCTCTTCGCCGAGGAGTTCATTGCGCGCGGCACGCTGCAGCGCGTGCAGACCTGAGCCGTCGCGCACCCACCATGCAATCCCCAGGGAGCACACCATGAAAGCCCGGCACAGTCTTCTTGCCGCAGTTGCCCTTGCAGCCGCAGGCGCTTTCGCGGCGCCTCCCGCGGTGGATCCCGCGCTGCACGCGCAGGCCCTGGAGACGCTCAAACGCAGCGTGGCGTTCCGCACCGTGGCGGGTGGCGGGCAGACGCCGGCCTATGCGGCCTACCTGAAGGACGTGTTACTGAGCTCGGGCTATGCGGCCAACGAGATCACCATCGAGGAACTCGAAGGCTCTGCGATCCTGATCGCGCGCTACCCGGGCCGCGACGCATCGAAAAAACCCGTCGTGGTGCTGGGTCACATGGATGTGGTGGAAGCCAAACCCGAAGACTGGGAGCGCGACCCGTTCACGCCGGTGGTGGAGAACGGCTACGTTTACGGGCGCGGCGCCGCTGACAACAAGTTCGATGTATCGATGGCCGTGACAGCGCTGACGAAGCTGCGCCGCGCGGGCTGGCAGCCGGGGCGTGACGTGATCCTTGCGCTTTCGGGTGACGAGGAAACGCGCATGGTGACCACCGCGGTGCTGGCCAAGCGCCTGTCGAACGCCAGGCTGGTGATCAACGTCGATGGTGGTGGCGGTCTGATCCGCGACGGCAAGGCTGTGTCTTACGGCATCCAGGGAGCCGAGAAGAGCTACGCGGATTTCGACCTCGTGGCCACCGATCCCGGCGGCCATTCGAGCCGCCCCACGCCCGGGAACCCGATCTACCGCATGGCCCGTGCCATGGTGCGGATGTCCGAGTACCGCTTTCCGGTGATGTCCAACGAGATCACGCGCGGTTCCTTCGCCGCGTCCGCTGGCGAGTACCCCGGCGCTATGGGTGCGGCCATGGCGCGCTTTGCCGAGGACCCATCAGACCAGGCGGCGATCGCCACGCTCGAGACCGAACTCAGCAACGTGGGCATGTTGCGCACGACCTGTGTCGCCACCCTGCAGGGCGGCGGGCACGCGCCCAACGCGCTGCCGCAGCGCGCGACGGCGGTGGTGAACTGCCGCATCTTCCCGGGCACGCCCGCTGAATCGGTGCGCCAGACGCTGGTGTCGGTGATCAACGACAGCGCCGTCAGCGTGACGCGTCGCAACGATGGTGCGCTGGACAGTCCCGCATCACCCCTTCGCCCGGATGTGATGGCCGCCGTGCAGCGTTCCGTCCACGCCCTCCATCCCGGCATCCCGATCTCGCCCTCGATGTCGGCGGGCGCCACCGACAGCATGTATTTCCGTGCGGCCGGCGTGCCGAGTTACGGGCTCTCGGGTATGTTCTCGCAGAAGGGCGAGTCCTATGCGCACGGCCTGAACGAGAAATCCCCTGTCGCGGCCATCGACGGCGCGCTCGCGCATTACGACTCCATCCTTCGCGACCTCGCGAAGTGACACTGCAATTCCCGGAGACCGGCAAATGAAATCGCATTACCGCGTGGTGGTGATCGGTGGCGGCATCGTGGGCACCAGCGTGCTCTACCACCTGGCGCGCTACGGCTGGAGCGATGTGGCGCTGATCGAACGCGCCGAACTCACCTCGGGTTCCACCTGGCATGCGGCTGCGGGTTTCCACGCGCTGAACGATGACCCCAACATCGCCGCGCTGCAGGGCTACACGATCCGTCTCTACGATGAGATCGAGAAGGAGAGCGGCCAGAGCGTGGGCATGCACATGACCGGTGGCATCAGCCTGGCCGTCTCCGATGAGCGCTGGCAGATGCTGAAGGCCGAGCGCGCCATGTACGAGACCATGGAGATGGAGACGCGCCTCGTCACGCCCGAGGAAATCCGCGCCATGTGCCCGATCGTGGATGTGACGGGCCTGAAGGGCGGGCTCTATGACGAGCACGAGGGCTACATGGATCCCCACGGCACGACTCACGCCTTCGCGATTGCCGCGAAAAAGCGCGGCGCCGACGTGATCCTGCGTAACCGCGTGCTCGACCTGCAGCAACGCCCCGATGGCACGTGGAATGTCATCACCGAGCAGGGCAGCATCGTGGCCGAGCACGTGGTGAACGCCGCGGGCCTGTGGGCGCGCAAAGTCGGCAACATGGTCGGCATCAACCTGCCGGTGACCCCCATGTCACACCACTACCTGGTGACCGAGACGATTCCCGAGCTTGCGGCGCTAGACCACGAGGTGGTGTCCATCACCGATCTCGAGGGTTTCACGTACATGCAGCCCGAGCGGAAGGGCGTGTTGCTCGGCGTCTACGAGCGCGACCCGCGTCACTGGAGCCCCGAGGGCGCGCCCTGGGACTACGGCATGGATCTTTTGCCGCCCGACATCGACCGCATCCTGCCGGAGCTGGAGATCGGCTTTGCGCGCTTCCCCGCGCTTGCCGAGGTGGGCATCAAGCGCTGGGTGAACGGCGCCTTCACTTTCACGCCCGACGGCAACCCGCTGGTGGGCCCCGTGCCGGGCAAGAAGAACTACTGGGTGGCCTGCGGCTGCATGGGCGGTTTCTCGCAGGGCGGCGCCATCGGCCTCACGCTTGCGCAGTGGATGATCAATGGCGACCCGGGCCACGACATCTTCGGCATGGACGTGGCGCGCTACGGGGCCTTTGCCGCGCAGGAGCGCTACCTGCGCGACATGACGCGGCAGTTCTACGCGCGGCGTTTCGTGATTTCCTACCCCAATGAAGAGCTGCCCGCGGGCCGTCCGCTGAAAACTTCTCCGGTGCACGATCTCCTGGCCGCCGATGGTGCGCTTTTTGGCTGCACCTGGGGCATGGAGACACCGCAGTTTTTTGCGCGCGGCACGAGCGCTTTCACCGAGAACCCCACCGTGCGTCGCTCGAACGCGCACGGCGTTGTGGCCGAAGAAGTGCGCGCTACGCGGGAAGCTGCCGGGATGTTCGATACCTCGGTCTATGCGCGTTACGAAGTGAGCGGCCCCGGCGCAGAAGCCTGGTTGGACCGCCTGCTCGCCTGCCGCCTGCC
>CAJADV010000093.1 GCA_903938575.1 uncultured Gammaproteobacteria bacterium | reverse complement strand
GTCATGAGATCGGGGCGGCCTTCCTCGCCATAACGCTGCCAGGCGAACCACTCACCACAGCGTCCGAATCCGCTCATCACCTCGTCAGCGATCAGATAAACCCCTTTTGCGCGCGTCAGTTCGCGCAGCGCCGGCCAGTACTGCGGCGGAGCGACGATGCCGTTGGTCCCGGCATTGGGTTCCATCATCACGGCGGCAACGCCCTCGTCGGCATGGGCGTCGATCAGTTCGCCGACATGCGCGACGGCGCGTGCGGCGCAGTCGGCTGCCTCAGTGGTGCCGAAGGGGCAGCGATAGGCGTAGGGAGGCAGTGCATGGTCGACGCGCATGGCATGGGGGTCGACCTGCGTGCGGGTGCGCGTATCACCCGAGAGCGCCATCGCCGCATAGCTCGCGCCATGGTAGGAGCGATCCCGGGTGATCACCCACCCGCGCGGGAGACCGCTGGCCTGCCGTGCGAACTTGGTGGCGTTCTCGTTGGCGTCGGCGCCGCCGAGGGTGAAGAACACCCGCCCATCGCTGAAGCCGCTGAGCTCCAGCAACAGCTCCGCCAGACGCGCCCGCGGCGCGGAACCCCAGGCGGCCGTCACAAAGCACAAGGTCGCCGCCTGCTCGCGGATGGCCTGGACGATGCGCGGATGCTGGTGGCCGAGATGGTTGCACTCGGCAAGGCTGCTCATATCGAGGATGCGCTGCCCGTCTGCCGTGTGGAGCCAGGCGCCAGAGCCACCCACCACCGTGGGGGCATTCCAGTCGGTCTGCCTGCACCAGCTGTGCATCACTGTGTCGCGCTCGGGGCGCTGCGCTGTCGTTGTCATCCCCCACCTTCCGTGCGAATATCGAACATTAATTCGATCTGTGAACAGACTATAGCCGCGCCATGAAATCACCGTCAACGAAGGGCCGCGCGCTGACGACGGCCCCGACCCGAGCCACACGCGACACACGCCCGGCGCGCTTCCAGGATGGCCCGGACTACGTGCAGTCGCTGGAGCGCGGACTGGCGGTTCTGCGCGCTCTGGGTGCCGCGGAAAAGCCGCTCACGCTGAGCGCCGCCGCGCTCGCCACCGGGCTGTCCCGGGCCGTGGCGCGCCGGCAACTGCTCACCCTCGCCCACTTGGGCTACGTCCGCCAGGAGGGGCGCGACTTCGCGCTCACCGCCCGGGTACTGGAGCTGGGCTTTGGCTATCTGGGCTCGCTCGCCTACCCGGACATCGCGCGCGGCCCGCTGCAGGAACTGGCGGCCCGGGTGCATGAGTCCTGCTCGCTCGGCGTGCTCGAGGGCACCGAAGTGGTCTATGTGCAGCGGGTCGCCGTCAGCAAACTGATGTCTGTGGCGCTTGGCATCGGCGCCCGCCTTCCCGCCTGGTGCACGTCGATGGGCCGCGTGTTGCTGGCCGCCCTGCCCGAGCCCGAGCTGATCGAGCGGCTGCAGGCATCGCGGATCCACCGCATCACGCCGCACACCTGCACGGATACCGGTGAGTTGCTGCGCCGTATCGGGCAGGCGCGCGCTGATGGCTACGCCTACGTGGAGCAGGAACTCGAGCGCGGCCTGTGTTCGGTGGCGGTGCCCCTGCGCAACCCCGAGGGCGCCATCGTGGCG
>CAJADV010000092.1 GCA_903938575.1 uncultured Gammaproteobacteria bacterium | reverse complement strand
GCGGGGCTGCGGGTGCTGGCGCCGGATCTGATCGGTTTCGGCAAATCGGACAAGCCCTCCCGCAAATCCGATTACACCTACGCGAAACACGTGGCGTGGATGCGGCAGTGGGTCGAGGCCCTCGATCTGCGCGAGATCACGCTGGTGTGCCAGGACTGGGGTTCACTGATCGGCCTGCGCCTGCTCGCGGAAATGCCCGAGCGCTTCGCGCGGGTGACGTTGAGCAACGGCGGCCTGCCCGAGGGAAAGTTCGCTTCAAAGGCTTTCGCGAAATGGCGTGCCTTCTCGCGCTGGAGCCCGATTTTTCCGATCGGCCGGATCGTACAGGCCGGCACCCGCCGCAAGCTCTCGGCCGCAGAGATTGCCGCCTACAACGCGCCCTTCCCGCGCAATGCCTACAAGGCGGCCACGCGCATCTTCCCGTCGCTCGTACCCGTGGAGCCCGACAACCCCGCAGTACCCGATCAGCTGCGTGCGTGGAAGGTGCTCGAAGCCTGGGAAAAACCCTTCATTTGCTGCTTCAGCAACAAGGACCCGATCACTCGCGGCGGCGATAGGCTGATCCTCGATCGCGTACCCGGCACACGGGACCAGCCGCACACCACGCTGCGCGGCGGGCACTTCGTGCAGGAGGATGATCCCGAGGGCTTCGTGGGGGTGATCCTGAACGCATGCGGGCGCAGGCAGTAAGGGCGACGCTCAGCGCTCCGACCTGGCGATGATCTCGTCATTAGTGGCGGCAGCACCCGTCTGGTCGAGCCGCTGCCGTACGCGACGGCCCACGTCCCGCAGCCACGGGCGTGCGGCCCAGTGGCGCTCGGCGAAGGCTGCGATCTCCTGCTGGAGCTTCAGGGTGGCGCCAATCATGTCGATGCCTTCCTGCAACATCTGCCGATGCCGCGCGGCCAGATGAAAGGCAAAGCAGGATTCCGGGGTGCGCACCGTAAGATCGCCGAGATCCACGCTGACGCGAAGCGGCGCGCTGCTTCGTGCCGCCTCCGCGACCAATGCGCGCACCTCCTGCGGCGCAAGCGCAAGGGCAAGCAACCCGTTGTTCACCGCGTTCGACTGGAAGATCTCACCAAAGCCCGGCGCGATGACCGCACCGATGCCAAATTGCTGCAGCCCCCACACCGCGTGCTCGCGGCTGGATCCGCAGCCGAAATTCGCACCGCCGATCAGGATGCGTGTCTGCGCCCATTCCGGCCGGTTCAGCACAAAATCCGGTCGCGGGCTGCCGGCGCCATCGAATCGCAGATCCCACAGCAGCCCCTTGTCCAGACCCGATTTGTCGATGCCACGCAGGAACTGCTTGGGCATGATCTGATCGGTGTCGAGGTTGTCGATGTCGATCACCGCAGCAATACCTTCGATCGTCCGGGTGCCACTCATGGCAGCACCTCCAGAGTGCGCACATCGACGATACGTCCCGTGACCGCGGCAGCAGCAGCCATCGCCGGGCTCATCAGGTGCGTGATCGCGCCACGTCCCTGGCGACCCTCGAAATTGCGGTTGGTCGTAGACGCGCAACGCTCACCGGGCTCTGCAAGGTCGTCGTTCATGGCAAGGCACATCGAACAGCCCGGGCGCCGCCACTCGAAGCCCGCCTCCACGAACACCCGCGCCAGCCCCTCGTCCTCGGCCTGCTTTTGTACGGCGCCCGAACCCGGCACCACCAGGGCGCGCACACCGTGGGCCACTCGTCGGCCGCGTATCACCGCAGCGGCCGCGCGCAGATCCTCTATGCGGCCGTTGGTGCAGGATCCGATGAAGACGATCTGCACCGGCAGGCCCTGCAGCGACATACCGGGCGAGAGGCCGCAATAGTCCAAGGCGCGCGCTGTGCCCGCGTCCGGGTGGCCAACGCTACCGGGTGTGAGCCCGTCGATGGGAATCGTCTGGTCCGGGCTGGTGCCCCAGCTCACCTGCGGCGCAAGGCTGGAGGCATCGAAGCTGTACTCACGGTCGAAGCTCGCATCGTGGTCGCTGCGTAGTTGCATCCAGTGGGCGCACGCAGCCGCTGAATCGATGTCGGGCGCGCGCGCGAGCACATAGGAAACGGCAGTCTCGTCAGGGGCGATCAACGCACCCCGGGCGCCTGCTTCCACGGCCATGTTGCAGAGTGTGAAGCGGGCTTCCACCGACAGCGCGAGAATTGCATCACCACAGAACTCCACCACAAAACCGCGCGCGCCCTGCGCCCCGATCCGGCTGATGATCATCAGGATCAGGTCTTTGGCGGTGGTGCCCTGCGGCAGGCTGCCATCGACGCGCACACGCATCTCCTGCGCCCTGCGATACACCAGCGTCTGCGTGGCCAGCACATGCTCGACCTCCGAGGTGCCGATGCCGAAACCAAGCGCCCCGAGCGCACCGTAGGTGGTGGTATGGCTGTCGCCACACATCACCACCATGCCGGGGCGGATCATGCCGTGCTCGGGTGCGATAACGTGCTCGATGCCCTGCAGCGGATCGTTGGTATCGAACAGCGCGATACCGTGGCGCTCGCAGTTGGCCGCGAGATTGCGCGCCTGCAGCGAGGAGGCCGGCTCGCGGATCACACGCGGAGACACCGCATGCGTGGGGATGATGTGACTCACGGTGGCAAGGTTCTGGCCCGGCATCGCCACGCTACGACCGGCCGCCCGCAGCCCCGCGAAGGCCTGCGGGCTGGTGTACTCGTTCATCAGGTGCAGATCGCAGAACAGCAGCACGTGTTGCTCGTCCAGCACCGACACGGTGTGTGCATCGACGATCTTGCGGTAGAGGCTGCGACTGCTCATGCGCAAACATCTCCGGCTGTTGCCGCAGCGGAAAGAAACGGCATCACGCGCTGAAACAGCAGATCGGGGGCTTCCTCGGCGATGTAATGGCCGCAGGGCAGCGCCTCGCCCTGCACATCGGCAGCCACACGCCGCCACTCTTCCAGCGGTCGGAAACACCGGTGCACCACGCTCTGCTCTCCCCACAACACCAGCAACGGCGTCTGGAGCATACGGCCCGCTGCACGGTCTGCCCGATCGTGCTCGAGATCGATGCCGGCAGAGGCGCGGTAATCCTCGCATATGCCATGCGCTGCAGCGGGTTGGGCAAGCGCGCGCTCGTAGGCCGCGAGCGCCCCGGGTGCAAAAGGCCCGAGCCCCGCGCTGCGCCGCCCGATCACCTCGCGCAGATACGCGCCCGGATCGGCCTCGATCAGCCGCTCCGGCAGTGGCGCGGGCTGTATCAGCAGGAACCAGTGCCAGTACGCCGTGGCGAATTCGAAGCTGGTCTGTTCGTACATCGCCAGCGTGGGTGCGATGTCGAGCAGCACCATGCGCCCCACCGCGGCCGGATGATCTATCGCCAGCCGGTGCGCAACGCGCGCACCGCGGTCGTGGGCAAGCACGTCGAAGGCGTCCAAGCCAAGCGAATGCATCAGCTTCATCTGGTCGAGCGCCATCTCGCGCTTGGCGTAATTCGCGTGGTCCGGCAGACCCGCAGGCTTCGAGGAGCTGCCGTAGCCGCGCAGATCCGGCATCACGAGCGTGTGGCTCCGTGCCAGTGCAGGCGCGAGCTTGTGCCACATCGCACGCGTCTGCGGGTGACCGTGGAGCAGCAGCAACGGCGGACCACTGCCGCCAACCAGCGCGTCTATCCAGACATCCGCCGCGACCGCGAGGCGGTGGGGTCTGAAGCCCGGAAACAGAACTGCATCTTCAGAATCAGACATGCCCTTGCACTCGCGTGTCGCGCGCGCAGGGCGCTAGTGATTTTTCTGCAAGAGCTGCCAGGCCGAATCCTTGCTGGGCAACTGCTCGCCCCAGGCACGGCGCTGTTCACCCAGCGGATCGCTCACGAGCTTCGATTCCGGCCCAAGCTCCATGGTCTGTCTCTCGCGTGGATCATAGCGGGGCCAGGGCATGCCGCCAGCCAGTGCCGGGTTCCCGTGGCGAGCAAACGCCACCCAGTGATCCATCGTCCGTGACGCCAGTTCCGCACGGTGCGGCGAACGGCCAAGGTAGGCGATGACCTCGGGCAGATCGACGGTACCGAAAACAAAAGGTATCTCGATGGAGTGCATCGAGCCAAAACGCTTGTAGCTCGAGGTGGAGCGGTAGCTGAACAGGTACATGTACACCGGCTGGAAGCCCGTGACCGATTCGGCCAGTCGAATGGAGGGCAAGCGCAAGAAGGCATCCGAGGAAATCTGCACCGCAGCGTCACCCCAGTCCGGATACAGCTTTTCGTAAGTGGCCAGCACCTCGGCGGCGCGCGGACCTGCAGCGGCCTTGAGTTGCTCCTGCATCAGCGCTCTCGGCTTTCGTTCGAGACCGATGTCGTACACCGAGGTGAAGT
>CAJADV010000091.1 GCA_903938575.1 uncultured Gammaproteobacteria bacterium | reverse complement strand
GCTGGGTCGATCATCACGGCAGGCGGCCGCCGATGATTGCGGGCGCCTGCGCGATGGGCGTGTCCATGCTCGTGCTCGGCACAGCGCTCTACATGCAGATCACGGGGATGCTCGCGCTGGTGGCGATGCTGGTTTTCGTCGCCAGCTTCTCGTTCTCATGGGGGCCGGTCTGCTGGGTGCTGCTCTCGGAGATCTTTCCCAACCGCATACGTGCCAAGGGACTTGCTGTAGCCGTGGCCGCACAGTGGGTCGCGAACTACCTGGTGTCGGCTTCGTTCCCGGTGTTGGATCGCCACCCCGCGCTGATCGCGAGTTTCCACCACGGTTTCGCCTACTGGATGTACGGCGTGATCGCGTTGCTTGCCGCCCTGTTCGTGTGGCTCTACGTGCCGGAGACGGCGGGCAAGAGCCTGGAAGAGATGGATTCCCTGTGGGATGCGCGTTCCGCTCAGCCGGCGTCTGCGGCGGTGCGATAGCCGCTCAGCCGGCGCCGAAGCGATAGCTAGACACCGTGCTGATGCCGAAGAACCGTTCCTCGCGGTAGATGCAGCGTCCGGGTTCGCCCGCCGCCGCGCCTGCCGCCACCATCAGTGGCAGCAGGTGTTCCTCGCGGGGATGGGCGCGTCGCGCGGCAGGCGCCTGTTCCCAGTCCTTGAGTGCTGTCTCGCGCTCGGCGGGGCCTGCATCGACCAGCACCTGCTGCAACCAGCCATCGAAAGCCTGTGAGGGCGCCAGCGCGCCAGGCCCGCGGTTGGCGAGGTCGTGGTAGCTCGAGCCGCTTCCCAGTATCAACACACCCTCCCGGCGCAGCGCGGCGAGTGCACGCCCCGCGGCGAGGTGCTCCGCGGGATCGAGCCCGCGTTTCAGCGACAGCTGCACGATCGGCACGCGGGCATCGGGATACATCACCCGCATCGGCACGAAGGCGCCGTGATCGAGGCCACGCGCCGGGTCAGTGCGGGCCTCAATGCCGGCCTGTCGCAGCAACTGGCAGGCCCGGGTCGCGAGCTCCGGTGCGCCCGGAGCGGGATAGGCGATGCGGTAGGTGTGCTCCGGGAATCCGTGGTAATCGAAGATGAGCGCCGGCGCGGCGCTCGCGCCCAGCGTGAATGCGGCTTCCTCCCAGTGCGCCGAGACCATCAGTACGGCGCGTGGGGCCGGCCCGAGTTGCGCGGGCAGGGCTGCGAGCGCCTGCTCCAGACCCCGGTGCGCCTCGCGCATCGGGCCGTCCATCCAGGGCCAGGGGCCGCCGCCGTGGCTCAGGTAGAGCGTCGGGAGCCGGCTCTCGCTCACCCGCGCTCCCAGACCACCTCGATGCCTTCGCGCCCGCCGAGCGCGCGCGCCAGCATCTCGAGCAGGGCGGGATCGGCGCCCTTGCGACGAAAACCTTCGACCTGTTCCCGGTGGATCCAGTAATCCCGGTCGGCGTCGTGTTCTTCCTCGAGTTCGTCGATCAGGAACTGCAGTTGGCGCTCGGTCAGTTCGCCGATCAGGGCGCCGTTTTCCTTGTTCTTCAGGGCGATCATGGTGTGTTTCCGTGTGGTGTTCGTGGGTCGTTCAGGCCGCGGCAAGCGGACGTGTGGCGCGTGCGAGCCAGGCGCGCGCGGCATCGTCCAGCAGCGGGGCCACCGTCTCGGCAACGCGGCGGTGATAGGCGTCCAGCCAGGCGATCTCGCTGGCATCGAGCAGCGCGGTGTCCAACAGGCGGCGGTCGAAGGGCACCAGCGTGATGGGTTCGAAGCCCAGCATCTGATGATCGGCCCCCGTGGCCTTGTCGAGTTCCTTCACCAGCACCAGGTTCTCGTGGCGGATGCCGTAGCGATCGGCCTTGTAGTAGCCGGGCTCGTTGCTGACCACCATGCCTGGCAGCAGTTCGGCGCTGTTCCAGGCCTTGGCGATGCGTTGCGGGCCTTCGTGCACGCTCAGGAAATTGCCCACGCCGTGCCCGGTGCCGTGGTCGTAGTCGAAGCCCTCACGCCACAGGAACTGGCGCGCCAGAACATCGAGCTGCGTCCCGGTGGTGCCCCGCGGGAAGCGTGCCTGGTCGAGCGCGATATGGCCTTTCATCACCAGCGTGGCCATGCGCCGTATCTCCGGCCCCGGATCGCCTATCGCCACGGTGCGGGTGATGTCGGTGGTGCCGTCGAGGTACTGACCGCCGCTGTCGACCAGATAGACGCCGTCCATCTGCAGCCTGCCCGGGTGTTCGTCCGAGTGCCGGTAGTGGCACATCGCTGCATTGCCACCGGCCGCCGAGATGGTGTCGAAGCTTAAGTCCTTCAGCCACGGATCCTGCGCGCGCAGCTCGTAAAGGGTATCGGCTAGCGTGGCTTCGTCGTGCAGGCGGCCCGCGGCGATTTCGGCGTCGAGCCAGGCGAGGAAGCGGCACTCCGCGGCCGCATCGCGCACGTGCGCTGCGCGCATGCAGGCGATTTCCACGGCGTTCTTGCAGGCCTTGGGCACCAGTACCGGATCTTGTGCGGCCACCAGCGCTGCCCCGGCGCGCTCGAGCGCCAGTTGGCACCAGGCGTTGGCCGTGTCGGGGTCTGCCAGCACGCGCTGGCCGGCGAGCGCCGCAAAGGCCGCGCTGGCCGCGCTCTCCGGAAGCACTTCCACGCCCTCGCCCACGTGCGCGGCAAAGCCGTCCGGGATCTTGGCCGGATCGGTGAAGAAGCGCAGGCCGCCGTCAGTCCCGAGCAGCGCGTAGCCGAGCACCAGCGGGGTATGAGGCACATCAAAGCCGCGGATGTTCAGAAGCCAGGCCACCGAGTCGGCGGCAAACACGAGGGCGCAATCGGCACCCTTGGCAGCGATGGCCTGGCCGATCGCGCGGCGCTTGTCGCTGCTGTGGCGCCCGGTGAATTCCTCCCCGAGCAGCAAGGCCTGCCGCAACGCGGCCTCGGGTCGGTCGTCCCAGCACAGATCCACCGGGTTTGCGTCCAACGCGACCAGATCCACGCCGTGACGCGCCAGGGTCTCCCGCGTGCGCTTCTGCCACGACAGCGTGTGCATGCGCGGATCGTAGCCGGCGCGGCGGCCGTCACCGAGGCGCTTGCCCAACCACTCGGCGTGCGGTTCGTCGATCAGGTGACGGTATTCGAAGAGCTCCGGATCGACCTGCTGGCGCACCTGCACCGTGTAGCGGCCGTCGACGAAGATCGCTGCGCTGTCTGTCAGCACGATGGCGGTGCCCGCCGAGCCGCTGAAGGCGCTCGCCCACAGCAGCCGCTCGTTGCGGGCGGGGATGTACTCGCCGAGGTACTCGTCGGCGCGCGGGATGATGAATGCGTCGATTTGCAGGCGGCGCATCTGCACCCGCAGGGCTTCGAGGCGGGAGCGTGCGGGGTTTGTCAGGGGCATGGGGTGCTTCCGTCTGCGCAATGTTCTGGCGCGACTAAGTACACCACCGGGCTTCGTGACTGCAAGGCGCGTTTGTCAGCCTGCTCTGGTGAAATCCGCACTGCGGCGCGATGCCGTCTCTGATGGCGGCCATTGCTCGCAGTGACAATGGTGGTCACAATCAGCGTGGCGTCGCGCAGGGCTTGTCTTGGGCGGTGACCAAATGGCTCCCGCGCCCGCTGTGGCGCTGCCCACACAGGAGTTTCGCAATGAGTACCGCAGCACACGCGCCCAGTCTGGTCGAGGAACTGGTTCTCCTGGTCGTCGAGGACGACGGCGGCATCGCGTTCACGGCTGGCACGCCCGGTTTCGGGATGGCAGTGATCGGCGGTTGCCTGGTGGAGCTGAACCTCATTGGCGCCATCGACGCCGATCTCGACGGCATCCGGGTGCTCGACGCCTCGCCGGGTCGCGGCAAGGCGCTGGATCTGGTGCTCGCCGAAGTGGCGGCAGGCCCCGAGGCCCGGGTCGAGCAGTGGGTGGTGCGCCTGTTTCCGCATGCGCAGGAAATCATCCGCGCGGCACTGGCGTCCCTTATCGGGCGTGGCATCCTCGCCCAGAGCGAGCGCCGGTTTCTCTGGGTGCTGAAAGAGCGCAGCTACCCCATGCGTGACGACCGCGAACTCAAGGAAGCCAAGCGGCGCATCTACGACACCCTCATGACCGACCGCATCCCCTCGCCGCACGACAGCGTGCTGCTTGGACTCGCGCTCGCCGGCGGACTGCTCGAAGCCTTCCTCTCGAAGGCCGAGATCTCGCGGCTCGAGGACCGCATCCGCGAGGCGGGCGGCATCGACCTCATCGTCCGCGGCGTCGAGGCCGCCCTGCGCCAGGACCAGCTGGTACGCGCCCAGGCAATGCTTTACCCATTCTGAATAACCCAAGAGCCAACGGAGACACCCAAGATGGAAACAACCTCTGAAAAAACCGACCGCGCAATCGTGCTTTCGCCCAGCGGGAGACTCGATTTCTCCGCCGCCGCACCCTTCCAGGAAGCGATCGAGAAAACCATCGCCGAAGCTGCGGGCGCGAAGCTCGCGGTGATACTCGACTGCAGCGGACTCGACTACCTCTCCAGCGCAGGACTGCGCTGCTTTCTGATCGGGGCGCGCACGGCGCAGGCCGCGGGTGCACGCCTCATCGTCTGCTCGCTGCAAAAAGCCGTCTCCGAGGTCTTCGACGTGAGCGGCTTCAGCCGCATCATGCCGCCGGTGGCTGATCGAGCGGCCGCCGTAGCCGCGCTCTAGGGCACGGCCGGTTCATGCAAGCGACGCTGCCTGGCGAGGAGGGCCGGCTTCCCGAGGTCATGGCCTTCCTGCACGGCTGCTGGGAGTCCATCGGGCTGCCGGAGGAGTTGCTGTTCCCTTTCGAGCTTGCGCTGGAAGAGGTGTTCATGAACGTCGCCATGCATGGTGGTACCGCGGCGGGCCCGAGTACCGTGTGGATCGATCTCGAGCCCGCCGAGGACAGACTCGAACTCGGTGTGAGCGACGACGGTCCTGCATTCGATCCCCTTGCCATGGCGACCCCGGATATCGATGCGCCGTTGGAGGAGCGCCCCATAGGTGGGCTTGGTATCTATCTGGTGCGCGAGATGATGGCGGGCGTGTCCTATGAACGCCGCGATGGCCGCAATGCCCTGCGCATGTGGAAGCCGCTGTGAAGGCGCTGCTCGCCCTGCTGCGGCCGCTCACCCTGCCCGTGACGCTGATCGTCGCGGTCTGCGCGCTTCTGCTGTACATGGATGGCTCGGCCCGGAAGGCCTCGGCTGCCTCGAAAATCCCTCATGTTGCCGTCATCCAGCACGCCTCGCAGGCCTCGCTCGATGAGGGGCTGAAGGGCCTCCTTGATACCTTCACAGCCCGTGGCTACGTCGATGGCAAGAACATACGGTTCCAGATATTCAACGCCGAGGGTGATATCGCCACGGCCAACAGCATCGCGCAGCAGGTGACCGACGGGTCTTTCGATCTCATCCTGACGATCAGCACGACCTCCATGCAGACGGTCGCCAACGTCAACAAGCAGCGCCGCATACCGCATGTGTTCGGGTTGGTGGCAGACCCCTTCAGCGCGGGCGTGGGGGCCAACCGGGACAAGCCGCTCGATCATCCGCCCTATATGGCGGGTGTGGGCACCATGGTGCCGGTCGACAAAACGCTCGATATCGCACTCGCCATGAACCCGTCGATGAAGCGCGTGGGCATGGTGTGGAACAGCGCCGAATCCAACTCCCGCGCCTACGCCGAGGCAGCGCGCACCGCCTGCGCAACGCTCGGGCTGGAACTGCTCGAGGCCAACGCCGAGAACTCGTCTTCGGTTGGCGAGGCGGCGAGTTCGCTGGTCGCGCGCGGCATCGACGCGATACTGGTCACCGGTGATGTCTCGGTGCTGGTGGCCGTCGACAGCCTGGTTGCCGCCGCCCGC
>CAJADV010000090.1 GCA_903938575.1 uncultured Gammaproteobacteria bacterium | reverse complement strand
TGCCTTCGGGTGGCTGGCGAAGCTGCGATTCCTGCGCGGTTCGCGCCTCGATCCCTTCGGTCGCACTGCGGAGCGCCGCATGGAGCGTCGCCTCATCGACGACTACGAGTCGCTGCTCGCGCGCTTGTTGCCCGAGCTCGCTGCCGGCAACCATGGGCTGATCGCTGAAATCGCGGCCTTGCCGCTAAAAATCCGCGGTTTCGGCCATGTGAAGGAGCGCAATCTCGAGCAGGTGCTCGCGCGGCAGGCGGAATTGCTGCTCTTGCTGGAGGCGCCTGCCGAGGTCGTGCGGATACAGGCTGCCTGAAAAAACAGGCCCAGTGGGGCGGCGTAGCCGGCGTGTCTGTTTGACGGGGTCGTCCCAGCGTCGGGATCGTGGCGTGAATCGGCTACAGAGGGCTGGCCCGGGCGCTAAGCTCGGGTTATCAGATCTGTTTTCTGGAGATGCCCCGCATGTCACGTTGTTTGAGCGCCGCCGAACTGCCTGGCTGCAGCCTGCGCGCCGCGCGCATCCATTCGCTGGAGGGCAGCCTCTACATCGTGGAACTGGACACCGCCGGAGGGACCTTCTGGCTGGGCTCGGACACACGCACTCGTGCCTCATTCCGCAACCTTGGCGCTGCGCGCGCAGCGCTCGCCGCGGCCGGAATAGTCAGCGCCACGCTCCTTCACGCCAGCGCGTTTGACGAGATGGTCGGCCTGGGTTCGCGGGCGGACAACCGGATCGAGGTGAGGCTCGGGGAGGATAGCTAGCCCGCACAGAGGGCGGGGCTTGATCTACCCGCGTCGGCCGGCGAACAGCGCGTAGCTCGGGTCCTCAGGGTTGCGGCTGCCCCCGGTCTCGAATTGCTGCAGATGCACCGGATAGAGATCGTCGAACAGATGCACATACTGGCGCGCGCTGATCGCCCAGCGGCCGTTGCGTTGTTCCCACTGATCGAGGTAACGGCCATGGCTGCGGGAATCCTGCAGCAGGCCCTCGGGTGAGCGCATCCGCAGCGTCACCGTGACATAGGTTTCGCTCGCTGCGCGCTCGCCGTCGACCACGATGCCGATGCTCCCGAGCTGGTGCTGGTGTGCCAGCATGCCCACATGGGCTGCATGCACGAAATCAATAAAGCCGTGTCCCGTGCCCTGGTAGATGGCGCCGTAATCCGCGGGTGCGTCAGGGTGGAAGACGGAGCGCCCCAGATCGTCGTCGATGCTGTCCATCGCACGTACATAGTCGTGCAGGCGTTCGCGGATCGCGTCCTTGGCGCGCAGCGCAGCGAGCGGGTCGCGCTGCGAGACCTCGGTGTGGCTGGCGAGAGCGCCAGGCAGCTGCACTTCGATGGCGACGCGGTCTAACTTGCCGCCGTAAAGCGTGGGCGCTGATATCTGGCTGGGGATGATCTTGACGATGACGCGTTCGGCCTCGGGTGCATCGAGGTTGAATTCCTGACCCGTGTGCCGGCGATAGATTTTCCGGTTCAGCTCGCCGCCCGGATCGTCGATGAGTTCGGCGTGTCCGCGTATCTCGATGTATCGCGTGGGCGCCAGAGGATCGACCACACAGAAGGTGATCTGCGAGTTGGCGCACAGATTCGCGTACTTCACGCGGGATTTGAGCGAGCTGATACGCACGTATTCACCATCCCAGTCGAAACCCACGGGGTTGGTCGAGATA
>CAJADV010000089.1 GCA_903938575.1 uncultured Gammaproteobacteria bacterium | reverse complement strand
TCCCGTCGGTGCGGGCCAGGCCCGCGAAAACCTCTGTCCCGTCACGCGAATCGCGCGCCCCACAGCATCAATCGATGCCTCCCGTAGGAGCGGGCCATGCCCGCGAACACCTCTGTCCCATCACGCGAATCGCGCGCCCCACAGCATCAATCGATGCCTCCCGTAGGAGCGGGCCATGCCCGCGATCAACGCTGTCCGGTCTGCCAGCCCTCGCCCGCGGCTACGCCCTGCCCCGCGCGGCCAGCTCATGCAGGCATTCCTCGGCTTCCAGCGCGATGCGGGCGACCAGCTCTGCGCATGTCGGCAGATCGTTGATCACACCGGCGACCTGACCGCTCGGCAGCACGCCTTCCTCCGGGTGGCCATCGACCATCGCGCGCTGTATCACCATCGGCGCATTGGCCGACATGATCGCTTGCGCCAGTGTGAGCCCGTCATCGCGGCGCATGCGCAGCCCGCTCTGCAGCAGGCTGAAGAGGCTTGCACCCGTGTACTTGCTGTACGCAAGCCCGCTGCTCAGCGCGAGGAGTAGCCGACGCAGCGGCCCGGCGCGCTCCAGTTGGCCCAGCATTTCGTTCATGACCATGCGCTGCGGCATGCCGTCGATAGCGCGCGAGATGATGATGTCGGCGGGGTTGCCGCAGGCGACGTAACGTTCCTTGGTGGCGGAAGGCACCGGGCTCTCCGCGGTCATCAGGAAGCGCGTGCCCATGGCGATCCCGGAGGCACCGAAGGCCATCGCCGCCACCAGGCCGCGTCCGTCCTTGAAACCCCCGGCGCCTACCACCGGCACCTTCACGCGGCGCACCACCTCGGGCAGCAGCAGCGTGGTGGGCACGGAACCGGTGTGGCCGCCACCCTCACCGCCCTGCACGGTCACCACGTCGGCGCCCATCTCCACGGCCTTCAAGGCGTGCTTGACCGCGCCCACGGTGGGCATGCAAACCACCCCCGCGTCTTTCAGTTTTTTTACCGTGGCCTTGTCGGGCGAGCGGCTGTAGCTGACCGCGCGCACGCCGTGCTTCACCACCAGATCGACGATCGCGGCAGCATTGGGCTGGTACATGTGGAAGTTGACGCCGAAGGGCGCACTGGTGAGTTCCTTGGTGCGCAGAATGTCGCGCTCCATCTCCTCGGGCGGGATGGTGGCGCCAGCAAGGAAACCGAAGCCTCCTGCGTTGCAGGTGCCAGCTACGAGCCGTGGATCGGCAACCCATCCCATCGCCGTCTGTACGATGGGAAAACGGCAGCCCAGCAGTTCCGTGAGGCGCGTCTGCAGCAGTTCGGACATGAGCCCTCCCTCAGCGCCGGTCGCCCGGCGGATTGTCCTTGATCTCGCGCGAGCGCAGGTTGTGCGGATCGAGGCGGCGGATAATGGCAAGTTGCGCCTCGGTCGGCGCGGGCGTGGTGACGACATCGTCAGGCACATGCACCGGGAACGAGGTGTTCTCCTGCACTTTCTCGGCCGTGATGCCGGGGTGCAGCGAGCGCAGGCGGATCTGGTGCGCGGGACCGCCGAAGTCCATCACGCAGAGATCCGTGACGACCAACCGGATGTCGACCTCGTCCAGCGCATAGCCTTTCGGCAGCCGCGCCGGGTTGTAGCCGATCGAGCAGACCATGTCGCACTCGCCGGCCTTGAAAACACGCGTGTTGTGGCCGGGCACGAAAAAGGAATTGGCGTGGCTGATGGAATTGCCCGGAAAACCGCGCACGCCGAGCATCTGCGCCTTGGGCTTCGCAGGGTCACCGATGCAGGAGATATTGGCCTGTCCGAAGCAATCGATCTGCGTGGGTCCGACCATCGCGTGGCGCTTGCCGCCCCAGACGTTGTCGAAGATGCGCGAGAAGCCCATCCAGGTCTCGTATTTCGGCCGGAAATCCGCGCTGCGCCCGCCGACCGGATTCGGCTCGGAAAGCAGGTAGGCCTCGGAGTCGGTCATCATGAGATCGGGGCTGGAGCTCAGCATCGCGAGCGATGCCGCGAGCCGCGGGATCAGGCCGATGCCGGTGGCGAGCACCTCGCCGTCGCCGCGCCAGGCCTCGGAGCCCGCCGCGATCAGGAGTTCCGCCAGGGTGTATGCGCTGTCGCTCATGAGCGGATCTCCTGCTCAGTACGTGGGAAGCGGCAGGGCACGGATGGCCTCGAGGCCGCCCACCTGCTGCTGGTAGTGCGCTTCGCCGCCGGCCACGAATTTTTCCATGTATGCCTGCCAGCCGTTTTCCTCGCCTGCGGACGCGGCGTAGGTCTTGAAGTGCGCCGTATCGAAACCGTAGCGGGGGCTGCAACTCGAAGGATGCGCCCCACCCGGGATATGCACCACGCCGGTGGTCTCGGAGCGCTCCCAGAACACCTCGCGGGCGCGGGCCGGATCGGCAAAGAAGCTGGTGTCCACCAGTTCCTCGCAGCTCACAAAAGTTTGCTTGGCGGCGCGCGCCATGACGTCGTCCATGTAGTGGTCGGCGCCGCTCACCTGGCAGACGCCACGGGCATCCGCACGCTCTACGTGCAGCAGCGCGGCATCGAGTTCCAGCGCTGGCATCGCCACGAGTTCACGCCCGTCGGCGTAGGGCGACACGATGGTTTTGATCTGCGGGTTGCGCTTGAGCACATCGGTGCCCAAGCCCACACGGGTCGGCAGGAAGGGCAGGCGTTGCGCGGCGGCGCGCAAACCCAGCAGGAACATACCCTCGTCGATTTCCATGGTCTCGATGCTGCCGGCCTGCCGCGCGAGACGGAAGTAAGGTTCCAGCGGGATGAAGTCGAGCGAGACAAAGGCGAACACCAGCTTACGGATCTTGCCGGCCGCGCAAAGCATGCCGACATCGGCGCCGCCATAGGCGACCACCGTGAGGTCGGTGATGTCGGAGCGCAGGATCTCGCGGACCAGCGCCATGGGCTTTCGCCGCGGCCCCCAACCACCGATGCCGAGCGTCATACCGCTCTCCAGCCGCCCGACCACCGCGGCCGCGCTCATCGTCTTGTCCATGCTTGCCAGCCCTCCTGCCACGGCGCCACCTAGGGATAGGCGACGGCATTTAATCGCATCTTGGAGCCCTGCATTTTACGCAAAGCACTCCTCTTAATCCACGAAATCGCTCTATGCGTCGACCCAAATGTATTTTGTTACGAATTTGTGTCGACGCCCGGCGCCTCGCGAGGCCTCACGATCCGGCTTACGCGGTAATCGTGCTTCACGAAGCGCGCGCCCAGCGAACACTCGGTATGGCGCACCCCCGGAATTCGGTGGACCGTCTGATGCAGGAAGCCGCTCAGTTCCTCGGCACCGCGCACCATCGTGATCGCGAGCAGATCGAAACGCCCCACCATGATCCCCACGAAACCGATCTGCGCAATGGCCGCAAGCGCCGCCGCCACCTCGCGGCACTGGTGGCTGCGCTCGACTTCGATCCAGATGAACGCGAGGGAGGGGTCGGCGAGCTTGCGGATGTTGGTGATCGCGGTAATGCGGATCTGCCGCTCGTCCTGCATGCGCTTGATCCGCGCACGCACCGTGCCCTCGGTAACGCCGAGCTCCTCGGCTACACGGCGGTTGCTGGTGCGAGCGTCCCGCGCCAGGTGATCGAGGATCCGCCGGTCTAGCTCATCGAGCAAGCGCGTTTCAGTCATCGAAGGGCACCCAG
Source organism: uncultured Gammaproteobacteria bacterium (assembly GCA_903938575.1). Classification (GTDB taxonomy): domain Bacteria; phylum Pseudomonadota; class Gammaproteobacteria; order Pseudomonadales; family UBA5518; genus UBA5518. The sequence goes on along the minus strand of CAJADV010000089.1, from coordinate 152 downwards.
TCGGGCTGGTTCTTCAGCACATCCACCGCGAGGCCGGCGTGGATGCGACGCACCCCGGGCACTTGCACGATGGTCTCGGTCACCAGTTGCGAGACGTGCCCGTGGTCGCGGGCCACGATCAGCAGCTCGATATCGTAAGTGCCCACCACCAG
>CAJADV010000088.1 GCA_903938575.1 uncultured Gammaproteobacteria bacterium | reverse complement strand
TTCAATCCGCTCGCGTCTCGCAAGGCTGTGCCGTGACGGCGGCAACCGCGCGCTCGATCTGACGCTCCACGCCGTCCGGGAATCCCTCGAAACGGGCGGCGATACGCCCCTCACAATCGAGCACCACCGTGACCGGCATGGCGTGCACGTCATAGCTGTCGGCGATGCGGCCGCTGGCATCCGAGACCATCGCCAGCGTGGGCGCGCGCCGCGCCGCGAATTCGCGCGCCTTGGGGACGTCCTCGTCGATATTCACGCCAAGCACTTGCAGGCCTTTCGCCTCGTAGGCCGACTGCAGCCGGACCGAGGCCGCGAGCGCACGCCAGCAGGGCGCGCACCAGGTGGCCCAGAAATCCAGCACCATCGGCGTTCCGCGGTGTCCGGATAGCGTGAAACTGCCGTCGGCATCGAGCCGCGGCGCGGTGAAATCCGGAGCCTGCGCCAAAGCCTTGGGGTTCGCCGCTACGGCGAGCGCAGGGGGCAGCGCCAGCAGGCACAGGCATGCGGCCTGCAGCGTTCTCTTGTGCATCACATCTCTCCGCCAGCTGTTCTCACCGCGATCGAACCTTGTCACACCACGCCCGCGCACCGCAACGCGCCCCCTGCGTTGCCAGCGGGGGCTGTGCGGGGGTACTGTTCCGCCGTCGCGACGGACCCCCGTCCGCGCTCAATCGGAGTCACTCATGTCCATGCCTGCCGCAACGCGCCTGCTGACCGTACTACTTTTCGCCAGCACCCTGCTGTCGGGCTGCTCCGAGCGCAGCACGATCACCGAACTCAAACAACTCGACGGCATGGAGGTCGCGCTGCCCACGGGCACGGTGGCCGATCAACTGGTGCTCGCCAAGCTACCGAACGCGAAGATCAAGTATTTCAACAGCGCGCTCGATTCGGCCATGGCCGTAAAAACCGGCAAGGCCGATGCCGCCGCCTACGACGAGCCGATCCTGCGCAACATCGCCGGCAAGGTGCCCGGGCTCACAGTGCTCGCCGAGCCGATCTCGGTGGACCAGTACGGTTTTGCCATGCGCCTGGGTGATGCGACGCTGAAAAGCGCCGTCGACAGCCTCGTGGCCGAGATGAAAGCAAGCGGCGAGTACGAGCAGATGCGCGCACGCTGGCTGCCCGCCCAGGGTGCTCCCGAGCCCATGCCCACCATCGAGGAGGGCACCGGCGAGGTGCTGCGCTTCGGCACCGCCTCGGTGACCGAGCCCTTCTCCTTCGTCGATGGCTCACAGAAAGTGGTGGGCATGGACGTCGAGATCGCCGCCCGCGTTGCCAAGCGGATGAACCGCAAGCTCGAAGTGGTGAACATGGACTTCGGCGGCATGATCCCCGCGCTGGTCGCGGGCAAGGTGGACCTGATCGGCGCCTGCATCACCATCACCGACGAGCGCAAGAAATCCGTGCTGTTCTCCGAGCCCTACTACACGGGCGGCATCTCGGCGCTGGTGCGCCAGTAAGAGGACGCCGTGGGGCTCGCACTCACCAAGGAACACATCGTCGCCCCGCCGGGCTTCAATCGCTGGCGGGTAGCGGCGGCTTCGGTCTCGATACACCTCTGCATCGGCTCGGTTTACGCGTGGAGCGTGTTCAACCCACCGCTCACGCGTGTGCTTGGCGTGGTGGCACCGGCCGCCGACGACTGGACGCTGGGCAGCGTGGTGTGGATCTTCTCCGTGGCGATCGTGTTCCTCGGGCTCTCGGCAGCGCTAGCGGGCAAATGGCTGGAGCGCGTGGGGCCGCGCCTGGTCGGGCTGGTGTCCACGATCTGCTGGTGCAGCGGATTCCTGATCGGCGCGGCCGGCATACATCTGCACCAGTTGTGGCTGCTGTACCTCGGCTATGGCGTCATCGGCGGCATCGGCCTGGGGCTGGGATATGTCTCGCCCGTGTCCACGTTGATACGGTGGTTTCCCGATCACCGCGGCATGTCGACGGGGCTCGCGATCATGGGCTTCGGCGGTGGCGCGATTCTCGGCGCGCCGCTGAAAACCTGGCTGCTCAACCACTTTTTTCACGCCCCGGATTATCTGGGCACCGTGGAGACGTTGCGCGTAGTGACCGAGCAGGGCCGGCAATTCGTCGAGACTGCCAGCGGCCGCGTGGAAGTGGTGGTGGCCACGGTGGCGCAGGCCGCCGTGCTGCCGGGCGGCGGAGCAGCCGGTGCATACGTGGTGGGCACCGGCAGCACCGGTGCGGCGGCCACCTTTCTGGTGCTCGCAGCGGTGTATCTGGTGGTGATGAGCATCGCAGCTTTCAGTTATCGCGTGCCGGCGGCGGGCTGGCTGCCGGCAGGCTGGACGCCGCCGCCGGAATCCGCCTCGCACGGCATGATTTCCGCGCACCACGTACACGCCGACGAGGCCATCCGCACCTCGCAGTTCTGGCTGCTGTGGGTCGTGCTCTGCTGCAATGTCACGGCGGGCATCGGCGTACTGGGCGTCGCCAAGACCATGATGGGCGAGATCTTCGGCAGTGCGCTGCCCGCGCTGGTCACGGCGGCCTTTGCCAGCACCTACGTGCTGATGATCTCGGTGTTCAATATGGCGGGGCGCTTCGCCTGGGCCTCGGCCTCCGACAGTCTCGGACGCAAGAACACCTACACCTGCTTTTTTGTGCTGGGCACCCTGCTCTACCTGTCGCTGCCGTGGTTCGCCTCGATGGCCGGCGGCGCCGGAACGGTCTGGCAGCTGTGGGGCTTCTACGCCGCAACGCTGCTCATCTTCACGATGTATGGCGGCGGCTTCGCCACCATCCCGGCCTACCTTGCTGATCTCTTCGGCACGATGCACGTGGGCGCGATCCACGGCCGACTGCTCACCGCGTGGTCGGTGGCGGGTGTGCTGGGGCCGCTCGCAATCACGCAGCTGCGCGAGCGCTCGGTGCTGGCTGCCGTGCACGAGCTGGTGGCGCAGATCGATCCAGCGGCTTTCAACGCGAGCTTCGGCGAGCCCGTATCGCAACTCGATGAGCTGGTACGCGCCAACACCGTGAGCATCGAGAAACTGATGCTGCTGGTGCCGCCCGGCACGCCCGATCCGAGCGCGGGCATCTACAACTCGACGATGTACGCGATGGCCGCGCTGCTCATCGTGGCGCTGGTGGCGAACTGGCGGATTCATCCTGTGGCGAGCTTCCACTATGTCGAGAATGCCCGCCAAAAAGGCTGATTTTCGGGGGCATGGCGTGTTTGGTCGCGAGCATGGCCCGCTCCTACGGCGGGACGTGCGCGGCAGCCGGCGTGATGCGCGTGTGCGGCATACGCCGCATCCGATGTAGGAGCGCGCCATGCGCGCGATATCCGGGTTGGTCGCGGGCACGGCCCGCTCCTACGGCGGGACGTGCGCGACAGCCGGCGTGATGCGCGTGTGCGGCATACGCCGCATCAGATGTAGGAGCGCGCCATGCGCGCGATATCCGGGTTGGTCGCGGGCACGGCCCGCTCCTACGGCGGGACGTGCGCGACA
>CAJADV010000087.1 GCA_903938575.1 uncultured Gammaproteobacteria bacterium | reverse complement strand
GATCTGGCGCAGCGTCCATGCCAGATCGGGCTGCCGCAGCACTTCGCCGGGCTGATAGGCCGAGCCGTCGGGCTTGAACCGGTACTGCTTGGCAGCAGCGTTGCCCAAAAGCCGCTGACCCCAGGGGCCTGAGAGCAGCGCCGACATGGCGAAATTCACCGGGAAACCGTTTTCAGCCAGCGCGATGGCCGGAGCCATCACCTTTGCGCGTGAGAGCCGCCCATAGCGCTCCTGTGCGTGCAGCAGGCCTGCCACGCTGCCCGGCACGCCGGAGGCAAGATGCGTGAGCTGCGAGCGCTCCTCGATCACATTGCCTTGCGCGTCCAGAAACATGTCGCGGCGCGCCGCCTTGGGCGCGGTTTCGCGGTAATCGATCGCGACCTGCCGCTTGCCTTGGGCCAGGTGCAGCAGCATGAAGCCGCCGCCGCCGATATTTCCCGCCTGTGGGTAGCTCACTGCCAGCGCGAAGCCCGTGGCCACGGCGGCATCGATGGCATTGCCGCCCTCTGCAAGGATACGAGCCCCGACGCGGCTCGCGATGATGTCACTCGACACAACCAACCCTTCGCGCGAAGGGACGGGCTGGAAGCGGGAGTCGTAGCCGATGATCGGCGGCAGGGCGGGCGCTTTCTGCTGCGCCTGCGCCAGGGGGAGCACGCATAACAAGGCCACGGCAAGAAGCCGGGAGAGCAGCGGTCTCATGCGGGGATTCCGGTAGCTGAGGCGAGGCAGCATTCTAGCCGCCTTGCCTCAGTCCACGCGCACTGGCGTTTCGATCAAGGCGCCTCGCGCAGCGTCCGGATACGGTCATCCAGGGAGGGGTGCGTGCGCAGCAACGCGCCCAGGCCCTGCTTGAGATCACCGCTGATGCCGAAGGCGGTGAGGGTGGCGGGCATTTCCTTGGGCAGGCCCTGCTCGGCCTGCAGTCTCTGCAGGGCGGCGATCATTGCACCCTTGCCGGCGAGTTGGGCGCCCGCATGATCGGCACGGAACTCGCGGCGGCGGCTGAACCACATGACCACCATCGAGGCGAGGACGCCGAGGATCATTTCTGCTACGAAGGTGACGATGTAGTAGCCGATGCCGAGGCCGCGCTCGGTCTTGAACACCACGCGATCGACCGTGTGGCCAATGATGCGGGCGAAGAACATCACGAAGGTGTTCACGACGCCCTGGATCAGAGCAAGCGTGACCATGTCGCCGTTGGCGACGTGGCCGATCTCGTGGGCCAGCACGGCCTTGATCTCGTTGCGATCGAAGCGCGAGAGCAGCCCGCTGCTCACCGCCACGAGTGCGGCGTTGCGATTCCAGCCGGTGGCGAAGGCATTGGAGGCCTCGGACGGAAATACGCCCACTTCCGGCATGCCAATCCCGGCATCGCGGGAGAGTTGCTCCACCGTCTGCACCAGCCAGCGCTCGCCCTCGCCCTGGGGCTCGGTGATCAGGCGGGTGCCGGTCGAACGCTTGGCGAGCCACTTGGACATCAGCAGGGATATCACCGAGCCGGCCATGCCGAATACGGCGCAGAACACCAATAGCGCCTGCAGGTTCAGGTCAACTCCGTTGTTGGCCATGATCGAGTCGAAGCCGAGGATGTTGAGCGTGATGCTCGCCAGCACCAGCACCGCGAGGTTGGTCAGCAGGAACAGGCCTATCCGCATCATGAGATCAAGTCTCCAAGGGTAGAAAAACGCAGGTCTTAGAGTGAGGGCACTTCCGGAAGTTTCAAGGGGTGTCTTCTGTCGGGCAAGACTCTTCGGGCTGCGTGGGCTGAATAGCTACGATGGGATTCAACACCTCGACCACCGGGTAGTCGCCGCTTGCGGCCTCGCAGACGATGATCTCCCCGCGCAGACCGAAGTCGCGCAGGTTCACCTCCACCAGTTCGTTGACGGCGGCGTCGCGATGCTCGGTGCGGAACAGTCCAGGCACATGGCTGCCGTCCAGCCACTCACCATGCCGCCCGAGGTAATGACTGTTCTGGTTGCGGATCACGAAAATGGTCTTCAAGACGGCGATTCCTCCACCAGATAGGGTTCGAGCAGGGCGGTTGTGACTCGTTTGAGATCCGCCAATGTCCGCCGCGAACGCGAGCCTGCCTGATGCACCACGACCAGCAGCAGGGCATGCGTGAGCTCGAGGTATGTTCGCGCCAGCCGGCCAAGGCCGGTGTTTGTGCCCTGCAGGCCGTAGCGGGCAAACGCCCGGGTCATGCGATCTATCACCAGCGCGTCGTGGCGCTGGTCGAGCTCTCGCAGTTCCGGGATCGAGAACATCGCCTGCACCAGGTGGAGTATGCCCTGCTGCTCTCGGTAGACCACCAGTTGCCGGTCCACCAGTCGGTGGACCAGTTCCGGCAATGGCAGCTCTGCCAAGGGCCAGCTTTCCAGCTCCTCCAGCGAGCGCTCCACCTCGCGCAGCCAGCGTTCCGCCATTGCGTACATGATGGCGTGCTTGTTCGGGTAGTAGTGGTAGAGGGTGCCGACCGAGATCCCGATCTCGCGCGCAATGAGAATGGTCGTGAGCGCATCGAGCCCGACCTGCTCAAGGAGTTCCGCGGTGATCTGCAGGATCTGCTGCGCGCGTGCCACGGAGCGCTGCTGCAGCGGTTCCCGCCGGGGGCTCAGCTTCTGGCCGCGTACGGTCGGAGTGCCTGTTTTCATCCGCGTGACTGTGGTTCCCGGTCTGTTTCGAACACCTTGATGCGCGCGCATTCTAGGGACGCGCCGCAGCAGGCGCCAGCGTGCGTGTCGCCTGCGCTCACAGCCGGTCCCGCAGCCCGTACCAGAGCATGCCTGCGACCAGCCCCGGGTGCCTGAAGAGCGTGCCACCCGGAAATTTCGGCGTCGGGATTTTCGCCATGACATCGAAGCGCTCCGCGCTGCCGGCGATGGCCTCTGCCAGTAATTTTCCGGCGAGCGTGGCGATGGAGATGCCGTGCCCCGAATACCCGAGGGCGTAGAAGATGTTGTGGGGCAACCTGCCGAATGCAGGCATGCGATTCAGTGTGATCGCGAGCGTGCCGCCCCAGCCGTAGTCGATGCGCCGTCCGGCGAGCTGTGGATAGATCGCCAGCATATGCTTGCGCACGAAGCCGCGGATGTCGGCAGGGAAGCGGCGGCTGTAGGTCTCGCCGCCGCCGAACAGCAGGCGCCGATCACGCGAGAGGCGCCAGTAGTTGATCACGAAGCGCGAGTCCTGCATCCCGAGGTTGCGGGGGTTGATCTGCGCGATGGTCTCGTCATCCAGCGGCTCTGTGGCGAGGATGAAGTTGTTGATCGGCAGGATCTGCCCGGCCACGCGCGGCTCGAGACCCCCCAGATAGGCGTTGCAGGCGAGCACCACGTACCCGGCATCGACCTCGCCCTGGGCGGTGCGCACGCGGACGCGGTTGTTGCCGCCATAGGCCGTAACCCGCGAGGACTCGTGCATCCGCACCCCGGCACGCTGCGCAGCGGCAGCAAGGCCGAGCGCGTAATTGAGCGGGTGCAGATGAGTCGAGCCTTCGTCGATCATCCCTGCCACAAACACCTCGCTGCCGCTGAGTGCGCGGGCTTCCTCCTGCGGCACCACGCGCAGGCGATCGTAATCGTAGACCTCGCGCAGATGCTCGACCTCGGAGCGGAACCACTCGGCATCGCGAGCCTTCCAGCCGAGGTGCATGACCCCGGGGCTCAAGTCGCAGTCGATGCCGTGCCGCTTGATCAGTTCTCCCACGAGGGCGACTCCCTCCAGGCTGAGGTCCCAGAGGAGCCGCGCATGGCCTTTGCCCAAGCGTTCCTCGAGTTCTTTCTGGGGGCGACGCTGCCCGGTGCCGACCTGGCCGCCGTTGCGCCCCGATGCGCCCCAGCCGATCCGTTCGGCTTCCAGCAGCACCACGTCGTAGCCTCTCTCGCGCAGGTGCAGGGCGGTCGATAGACCCGTGTAGCCACCGCCGATAACGCAGACGTCGGCCCGGGTGTTGCCGTGCAGGGGCGGGAAGTCGATGTCCATGTTCGCCGTGGCGGCGTAATAGGAGGCCACGTGGCCGTAGGTGCTCATGGAAGTCGCTCCGTCGCGGGCTCGCTTGCAATCGGCGATGAGCCTCACTAAACTGAACAATAATTCGATTCAAGTCGAATATTAATTCGGTTTGTAGCCTTGCGCAACAGTGCCTGAAACGGTGAATGCATCCGCCTTCGGGCGAGGATTTCCGTGCGGCGGGGCGATATCGGAGACTTCTCCCGGCAACAGCAAGTGACATCCATGGATATCATCCACAAGTGGCTTCTCGACAATCGCATCTCTGAAGTGGAGGTGCTGGTCCCCGACATGACGGGCAACGCGCGCGGGAAATTCATCCCCGCGGACAAGTTCATCAGGCAGGACAACCCGCGCCTGCCCGAGGGCATCCTCGCCCAGGCGGTGAACGGCGATTACCCGGATGATTACTGGGAATTGCTCGACCCCCGCGACCGCGACATGAACCTGCGCGCCGACCCCAATACGATGCGCCTCGTCCCCTGGGCGAATGAGCCTACCGCGCAGATCATCCACGACTGCTACGACATGGAAGGCAACCTGCACCCGCTCTCCACGCGCAGCGTGCTGCGGCGCGTACTGGCTCTCTACGAGAAAGATGGCCTGAAGCCTGTGGTGGCGCCCGAGGTGGAGTTCTACCTCGTCAAGAAGAACATCGATCCCGACTACGAACTCGAACCGCCGATCGGCCGCTCGGGCCGGCCCGAGTCCGCCCGGCAGTCCTACTCGATCGACGCGGCCAACGAGTTCGACCCGATCATCGAGGACATGTATCGCTTCTGCGAGCAGCAGAAGCTGGATCTCGACACGCTGATCCACGAGGCGGGCGCGGCGCAGTTGGAAGTGAACTTCCTGCACGGCGACGCGATCAACCTGGCTGACCAGGTGTTCACCTTCAAGCGCACCATGCGCGAGACGGCGCTGCGCCATAACGTCTATGCCACCTTCATGTCGCGCCCGATGGCCAAGGAGCCGGGCAGCGCGATGCACATCCATCAGAGCGTGTTGCGCGCCGAGGACGGCACCAACATTTTCTCCCACCCCGATGGCCAGGACACGCAGCTGTTCATGCATTACATCGGTGGGCTGCAGAAATACGTGCCGCTGCTGATCGCGCTGTTTGCTCCCAACGTGAACGCCTACCGGCGCTTCACCCGCGAGATCGCGGCGCCCATCAGCCTGCACTGGGGCCACGACAACCGCACCGTCGGGTTCCGCGTCCCCGAGAGCAATTACATCAACCGCCGGGTGGAGAACCGCTTCGCGGGTGCCGATGCCAACCCCTATCTGGCGATCGCCGGCACCTTGGTGGCCGGTTATCTGGGCATGAAGCAGAAGCTCGATCCCACCGATCCCTACCCCGGCAACGCCTACCAGGAAGAGATCACGGTGGCGCGCTCGCTCGAAGAGGCCCTGCGCACTATCGACCAGGACGACGCGGTGGTCGACATCCTCGGCGAGAGCTTCATCCGCGCCTACCGCTCGGTGAAACTCACGGAGTACGAGGCCTTCAACCGCACCATCAGCTCCTGGGAGCGCGAGCACCTGCTGCTGAACGTTTGAGGCTCGAGGTTTAAGGACGGTAATCCCTGCGCTCCGTGGTGCGCCGCTACAATGCGATGCACCGCCGGCCTCTCGCCGGCAAGCCGCCAGGCACAGTCCGGGAGTCCCGATGGCCGAGATCCGCCCCGCTGCAACGGTGATCCTGCTCCGTGATGCGCCAGACGGCCTGCATGTGCTGTTGCTGCGACGCAACTCCGCGCTCGGATTCGCGGCTGGCCAGTGGGTGTTTCCGGGCGGCGGGATAGATGCCGGAGAAATCGCGCGCACCGGTGACGCGCTCGCAGCCGCGCGACTTGCTGCCGTCCGTGAGACCCGCGAGGAAGCGCAGATTCTGATCGCCTCCGCCGAGGAGCTGGTCTATTACTCCCACTGGACCACGCCGCCCATCATGCCCCGGCGTTACGCTACCTGGTTCTTCGCCGGTCGCGCGCCCGTCCTGGATGCGGTAACGGTGGACGGCGGCGAGATCGACGATCACCTCTGGGTGCGACCGGCCGAGGCCCTCCTGCGCCAGCGCCGCGAAGAGATCGAGATGCTTCCGCCTACCTTCGTTACCCTGACAGAGCTCGCGGCCTGCGGCAGCGTGGCCGAAGCGCTCGAGCGCGCCGCAGGCCGCCCGGTGCCTGTCTTCGAGCCGCACTTCGTGATTCGTGAGGGCCTGCCCACCGTCTCGATCTACGAAGGTGACTCGGGCTACGCATCATCGGATCCCGATATACACGAGCGTCACCACCGCATGGTGTTGGCGCGCGGCAACTGGCAATACCTCAACGACGGAGTCATATCATGGTGACGCGCTGGCAGGCGGAGCAGTCGCTCTCGCCGATGGACGACTACCCCCTGCATCAGATCGCGGACACCATCCGCAACGTCGGCAGTTCCGACCGCAATTTCTACGATCGCTACTACTTCAACATGCATAACTCGAGTGGCGAGTTGTTCATGGTGATGGGCTTGGGCCAGTACCCGACGCTTGCCGTGCAGGACGCCTTCGTCGCGCTGCGCAAGGGCGACACCCACCGCGTGGTGCGCGCATCGCGCGAGCTCGGCGACCGCGCCGACACCGCCGTGGGGCCCATCCGCGTCGAGGTGCTCGAGGGCCTGCAGCGGGTGCGCTTTTTGCTCGAGCCCAACGAGTGGGGCATCGCCATGGACGTCACCTGGGAAGGCGCCATTCCCGCTTTCCTCGAGCCGCGCCAGTACGTGCGCCGCAAGGGCAGGGTGTTCTTTGATTCGGTGCGCTTCGCCCAGACCGGCTGCTGGACCGGCTGGCTCGAGATCGACGGCGAGCGCATTGCTGTCACGCCCGACCGCTGGAAAGGCAGCCGCGACCGCTCCTGGGGCATCCGCCCGGTGGGCGAGCACGAGCCCGCCGGCATCCATCAGGGCACCCACAGCATGCGCGGCATGTGGAACTACTGCCCCATGCAGTTCGATGATTACTCGATTCTCTACATCTGCAACGAGCTGGACGGCGGCAAGCGCGAACTCGAGGAAGCGGTGCGCGTCTGGGCCGATCCGGAGCGCGAGCCGGAGTGGCTGGGCACGCCACGGCACGAGCACGTCTTCGACGAGGCGCGCGAGTTTGTGGTCTCGTCCACGATTTCCTTTCCCGAGGCGCCGGGCGGTCCGCTCGAGGTGCGCTGCACACCCATGCTGCCCATGTACGTGATGATCGGCACCGGCTACGGCCTCGACGCCGACTGGAAGCACGGCATGTACAAGGGACCACTGGTGGTCGAGGGCCTCACGCTCGATCATGAGCGCGACCGCGCCCGCTTCTTCGGCCTGGTCGATGCGCCCTGCCGGTTCGAGACCGGCACGGATGTCGGCTGGGGCCTCTTCGAGTACTGCTTCATCGGCCCGTTCGCGCATTACGGCATCACCGCGCCGCTGTTCTGGAATCTCAAACTCTAGGCCGGTTTTCTAGTCCGTTCGGTGCTGTCGCCGGCCCATGGCCGGCGCTATAGTCCCGGCAATCTGACCAAAGGAAAGGAGATTTGCATGCGTCTGCAGGGCAAGGTAGCGCTGGTAACGGGTGCGGGTCTGGGGATGGGCAGGAGCATGGCCGAAATGTTCGCGCGGGAAGGCGCCGCGGTGGTCGCGATGGATGTCACCGCCAAGGATGCCGATGACACGCTCGCCCTGATCAACGCGCGTGGCGACTGCATGAGCGCGGTGGCGGATGTCTCCGACAGCCGGCAGGTGGCTGCGGTGTATGCGGCAGTCGAGGCGCGCTACGGACGTCTCGACGTGCTGGTGAACAACGCGGGAATCG
>CAJADV010000086.1 GCA_903938575.1 uncultured Gammaproteobacteria bacterium | reverse complement strand
GGTGGGCAAGATTCTCGATGACTACATCCGGGTGGATCTGGCCGAGCATCTGGCACTGGACGCAGAGGCAGGCTTCGAGCACTTCGCGCGGCAGCTCACCGAGAGTCTGCAGCGGATCCGGCGGCGACTGGGCGAAGAACGGTACCAGTTAGCCGACGGCTGCATGCAGGCCGCCATCGCGGCGCATCGCTCGGACGACGACGCGGAGGGTCATCGGGACTGGATCGAACTGCTGCTCCGCGACTACTACGACCCGATGTACGACTACCAGTTGGCCAAGTCCACGGAGCGTGTGGTGTTCCGTGGCGGGCCCGACGCCTTGCGGGAGTGGGCGCTCAGCGTGGCCCTATCCGGCCCGGCCTGAGGTTGGCGTCGGTGCAGCCCACCACAGTGGCTGCACCATAGCCCGCCGCCCGCAGGGCGCTCACGCACTCCTCGGCGCGCTGCTCGGGAACCGCCGCCAGCAACCCTCCCGCGGTCTGCGGATCGACCAGCAGCGCGAGTGTCGCGTCATCCACCGGATCAAAACCTTCGAGCGCGGCGAGCGCTGCGGCGTTGGCGCCATGGAGTGAGCTGCGGTAGCCCATCGACAGGCATTCACGTGCGCCCCTGAGTGAAGGAATTGCCAGCAGATCAAGCCGCGCTCCGATCCCTGAGGCGCGGAGCATCTCGCCCAGGTGGCCGAGCAAGCCGAATCCCGTCACATCGGTGCAGGCGGAAATGCCGTGCTCGCGCAGGATCTTCATGGCGGCTGCGTGCCCCTGCTGCATTGCCGTGAGCGCCGCGTCTATCCAGTCTCCCCGCGCGGCCCCGGCCATATTGGCCGCGAGTAGCACGCCACTGCCTACCGCCTTGGTGAGAATCAGGGCATGTCCCGGCTGCAGTGCCGATTTCAGCAGTAGCGCGGAGGGCGCGACGAAACCGTTGACGCTGAGCCCGAAGCCGAGCTCGGCACCCTCGCCGCTATGGCCTCCGGCCAGCGTCACCGATTCGGCCATCAGCGTGCTGCGGGCGCCCAGCATGAGTTGATCGAGGGTCTCGCGCACGATCCCCGGCGCGCCGTGGGGGATGGTGGCGATGGCAAGCGCCGAATGCGGCTGCGCGCCCATCGCGTGGAGGTCACCCAGGCAGTGCACGGCCCCGATCCGCCCCAGCAGCCAGGGGTCGTCGGTAAAGGAGCGGAAATAATCGACGCTCTGCACCAGCAATTGCCCCGCAGGTGGCTGGATGACTGCCGCGTCCTCGCCGCTTGCGATGCCGTGCGGTATGTCTGCCCGCGGCGCGGCAGCGAGGCGATCGAGCATCCCCGACAGCATCTCCGACCCCACCTTCGCGGCGCAGCCACCGCAGCGCATGGCGGGTTCGGTGCCCGGAGCCGCAGGTGGCAGGGGCGGCAGGGCGTACATCGCCATGAACCGGCGATCGATGCGGTCCTTCCAGCGCCAGACCCAGTCGCCGGATGCATACAGGGGACCCCGCGAGGCTACGGCATGGCGCGGGCCCGTTGCGAGCAGGGACAGGAATCGTCGCTGCGGGCGATAGGCACGCAGCGGCGCCCCACGCAGTGACTGCGAGAGGTTGTGCGCGAGCACCTGGCCCTCGCGCACCGCATAGACGCCGCTCTTGGCCACGGCGACGGGCAGCGCGGCAATATCACCCGCTGCAAACACGCCGTCATTCGAGACGGATCGCAGCGTGTCGTCGACTGCAAGGAAGCCCGCCGCATCACAGGCAAGACCGGTCGTACGCGTCCAGGAAGGCGCGCCGGCGTGGATCGCCCACACGGCGAGGTCACAGCCAAGTTGCGTGCCGTCGGCAAGCTCGAGCTGCGTGGCCGTGACCGCGGTAACGCGGACGCCGAGCCTGACATCGATGCCTGCCGCAGCGAGTTTCCCGTTCAGCAAACGCCGCACCTGCGGATTGTGTGTTTCCAGCAATTGCTCGCCTGCAGCCAGCAGCGTGATACGGCACGCGCGGCGTGATTGCTCGAGGCGCCACGACAGCGCGAGCGCCATTTCCACGGCAGCCGCGCCACCGCCGACCACCATTACCCGAGGCGGTGATCGAGCCAGCGTCAGTGATCGCTCGAAGGTCTCCCAGGCGCTGATGAAACGGTCGATGGGTTTCAAGGCGATGCCGTGATCGCGCGCACCGGCGATGCTGTCCAGCGCTGGCGCGGAGCCGGTGTTGATCGACAACATGTCCCAGGCAAGCGAGCTGCGCTCGGCCACCTCTGCGGTGCGCGAGACGGTATCAATGGAGTTCAAGGTGCCGCGGATCAGGCGGGCACCGGTTGCCTCGCACAGACGCCGCAGATCGATGTGGCAGTCTTCGTGGGAGTAGTGCCCAGCGACCAGGCCGGGGAGCATGCCGGAGTAGGGTGTGTGGGTGTCGCGAGAGAGCAGTGTTACCCGTACCCCAGGCACCGGCGCGCGCCCGAAGTGCCTGAGCACCGCCACATGCGCGTGTCCGCCGCCTACCAGCAGCAGTTCCCGCGCAATCGGCGTCATCGCCCGGGGCATTGCGGTCTTCATGGCGATGAACGATGGGTACGCGGCAACAGTGTGTCAACCATCGGACGTCGCACGGGTCATGGCACGCAGCATGACGTGCAAGCGTTCGCGGTCATCCGCGGAAAGCGTCGCCAGCAGGGTGTCGTTGGCGCGCATTGCCGCCCGTTCCAGAACCTCGCGCAGCATGCGTCCGCGCGGCGTGAGATGGACCCGGATAATCCGGCGGTCCCCGGCGCAGGGGCTGCGCTGCACATAGCCATCGGATTCCAGTCGCGTCAGTGCACGCGTTGCGGCTGCCTTGTCTGCCGACACCGCATCGGCGAGGGATTGTTGCGAGCGACCATCCTCGATGTAGAGGGCGAAGAGATACAGGTAGCGGCCGGGGCCCAGCCGTAGCGGCGCAAGCTCGCGCTCGAGCATGCGGATGGTGCGACGCTGCAGGATCGCGATGTAGCGTGCCTGGGTGTCGGCCAGATCAATCATCGGCAGACGCCGCGGGGCCGGGTGCGGCAGACGCGGCCGGCTTCACGCGCAGCCACCAGGCGCCTGCGCTCATCAGCAACATGCCTGCGGCGAATATCAGGAACAGATCCTGCTGCGCCAGCGTGCTGGCTTCCCGGGTGATCATTGATTCCATTACTGCCATCGCAGCTTGCGGGTCCGCCGCAGGATCCTGCAGTTGCATGAACATGTCGAGCTGTCCGGCGGAATCGCGCGAGATGCTCTCCACCAGTCTTTCGCGGTGCACCACGGTCCGCTCATCCCAGAAGGTCACGCCAACGGCGGTGCCAACGCTCGCGGCGAGCATCCGCAGGAAATTGAACAAGCCCGCGGCGCCGCTGATCTTGGCCGGCGGCAACCCCGTCATGATCGTCATCATCAGAGGTATCCAGGCCAGAGGCATCGCTACGCCGATCGCAAAACGCGTCATCGAGAGGTAGTCGAAGGAGGCGCCGGTGTTGGCGCGAGCATGCAACCACAGCGCTATGGCGCCTAGAATTCCACCAATGGTGATCAGTGGCCGGGGGTCCATGTTGCGGAATACCTGCCCCACCACGGGAAGCGTGAACAGCGGAATGACGCTGGTGGTGGCCATTACCAGGCCGGAGGTCCGCGCGTTGTAGCCGAGGACTGTCTGCATCCATATCGGGTAGATCACGCCCGATACCACCAGGCCCGCATAAAAGATCGAGATGAGAATGCATCCGAGCGCGAAATTGCCGTGCCTGAAGATCGAGAAATCCACCACGGGGTGTGACTCGTCGCGCTCCCACACGAAGAACAGCAGCAGGC
Source organism: uncultured Gammaproteobacteria bacterium (assembly GCA_903938575.1). Classification (GTDB taxonomy): domain Bacteria; phylum Pseudomonadota; class Gammaproteobacteria; order Pseudomonadales; family UBA5518; genus UBA5518. The sequence goes on along the minus strand of CAJADV010000086.1, from coordinate 20,889 downwards.
TTACCGCAGAGAGCGCAACCAGAATGCAGATCTGCTGCGAGGCCAGCCAGTCGAGCTCATGCCCGCGGTCCAGCGCCAACTGTCCTGCTATGACCCCGGTTACCAGCAGTACCAGCCCGACCAGGTCTGCGGGTCCCTGCACGCGCTCGGATTCGTAGGGCCGCAGCAGCGACCACACCGCCCAGCCCGAGAGAAGGCCGAAGGGGAGGTTGATGTAGAACACCCACTGCCAGCCGAGCGTGTCGGTGATCAGCCCCCCCAGCACGGGTCCCGCGATTGGAGCCACACCACTGGTGAGGCTCCATATACCCAACGCGAGGCCGTGTTTTTCAGGCGGATAGATCCTGAGCAGCAACGACTGCGAGAGTGGCAGCAAGAGCCCCCCGGCAAGCCCCTGGAAAGCGCGAAACAGCAGCAATTGATCGAAGGTGGTGGCCGCCGCGCACAGCCAGGAGGCAAAGGTGAACAGCAGCACCGATGTCACGAATGTGCGGACCTGTCCGAACTGACCGGTGATCCAGCCCGACAGGGGCAGCATCACCGCAAGACAGACGCCGTAGATCGTCATGATCCAGCTGCCCTGCGACGGCGTCGCAGCAAGGTCTCCGGCGATCGTGGGCAGTGCCACCACGACGATCGTGGTGTCGAGCACGTTCATGAAGCTTGCCGTGGCGATCCCCACCGATGCGATCAGCAGTGGCAGCCCGGTGAGGCGGGGCGGTGCTGGCGCGCTCACGGCGGCGAACTCGTGCTCCGTGCGGCGGCGATTGTCGCCGCAACCAGCGCATCAGCGCCGGCGTCACGGTCGTCGTAGACCGACGAGCTTCCCAGCGGGGCGTTGCGCTCGGTGCTTGCGGTGCGAGGCGCGCTGCGCTCGTGGGTGTCGACGTCCACATGCAGGCCTGCGCCCATCGGCAGCGGATGCGCTGCGTCCAGTCCGCTCGTCACGCTGATACGCACGGGCACGCGTTGCACGATCTTGATCCAGTTCCCGGTGGCGTTCTGTGCCGGCAGCAGCGCGAAGACCGCGCCGGTGCCCGCGCCGATGCTGGCGATATGGCCCTCTAGCACGCGCTCCTCGCCGTAGAGATCGGAGAATACGTGCACCGGCTGGCCCGGTCGCATATTGCGGAGCTGGTTCTCCTTGAAGTTCGCCTCGACCCAGCTCGAGCCGTCCTCGCTGATGCTGAAGAGCGGCGTTCCCGGAGCCACACGCTGCCCCAGCTGCACCCGCCGCCGGGCGATCGTGCCCGTTACCGGCGCCAGCACCGGTGCCTTGCGCAGGGCACGCCACGCCGAGCGAACGCTCGAGGCCGCGGCGGTAACCATCGGGTGTGATGCCAGTTCGCCGCTCCCGGCACGCACCTGGGCTTCGGCAAGCGTGCGGCGCGACGTCTCCAGTTTGCCGTTGGTCTCCTCGGCGCGGGTGCGGGCCGCGTCGAGTTCTTCCTGAGCGACCATCTTGCGTGCCGCAAGCCGCTTGCGGCGGTCGTATTCCTCGACGGCGAGGCGGTGGGTGATTTCCTTCAGGTTGAGTTCCGAACGTGCACGCTCCACCTGGGCGCGGCGTGCCTCGACTTCCTGTACGGCCAGGGCGAGCATCTGCTTACGCGAGTCGAGCGTGAGCAGCAGATCCCCGTCGGCAACGAGGGCGAGCTCCTGTCCGGCGACCACATGATCGTTTTCCTCGGCACCGATGCGAACCACCGGCCCATCGACCTCGGCCGACACCGTGACAAGGTTTCCCGCGAGGTAGGCATTGTCCGTGCTTTCCTCCCATTGCCCGACCCGGAGGTACCAGAGCACGCCACCGCCGGCCATTGAAGCGAGCACTGCGAAGACAATCAGCAGGGTGAAACGACGGCGTCGCGGTCTGACAACGGAATTCATGCTGGCTCCTGTGCGTGGCGGCGGGATGATAGAGGTTGGTCGTTGACCCATCAACGGTACTGCTGCAGAGATCCTCTGCCGGGATCGGTGCAGATCGCGCTAGACTCCGTCTGCGAATCAAAACAGCATTGGAACACCATGGATTTCGTTCCCCACGCAGTGCCGTTCTTTCTTCTGGCCATCGCCCTTGAGTACGTGTGGGGGCGCAGCGTGGGCCGCGATACCTACCGGCTGAACGACAGCATCAACAGCCTGAGCCTTGGCACCTTGAGCACGGCGATCAAATTGCTGGGCCTTGACCTGGCGGGGACCGTTTTCAGTGTGGTCGAGAGCCGCTTCGCGGTTTTCAGGCTGGATGCGTCCTCGGTCTGGACCTGGATTGCCGCTCTTCTTGCCTATGATTTTTGCTATTACTGGTTCCACCGCATCAGTCATGAGCGCAGCCTGCTGTGGGCCGCACACGTGGTGCACCACCAGAGTGAGGAGTTCAATCTTTCCACCGCCCTGCGCCAGACCAGCACCGGCTTTCTGCTGGGGTGGGTGTTCTACCTGCCCTGTTTCGCGCTCGGTATTCCGGCGAAGGTGTTTGTCACCGTCGCCTCGCTGCACCTCATCTACCAGTTCTGGATCCACTCGCGACACATCCCCAAGCTGGGCCCGCTTGAATGGGTTCTCGTCACCGCCTCGAACCACCGCGTGCATCACGCCCAGAACCCGGGCTATGTCGACACCAACTATGGCGGGCTGCTGATCATCTGGGACCGTCTGTTCGGGACCTTCGCCGAGGAGCGTGAACAGGACCCGTGCGTGTATGGCATCCTCGGGCCGTTGCGAAGCTGGAACCCGCTGTGGGCCAATGTACACATCTACGCGGGCATGCTCCACGACCTCCGCCACACCCGGGGCTGGGGAAGCAAGCTGCGGGTGCTGCTTGGTCGTACGGGCTGGCGTCCGGAGGACGTGTCGCTGCGCTATCCACGGGAGAAGCCCGATTTGCGGAGTTTTACCCGCTTCGATCCACCGGTGCCCACAGCAGCCCGCTTCTACGTGGGGCTGCACTTCCTTGCGCTCAGCGCTTTTTCGCTCTGGCTGATGGCGGTCGCCCCCGAACTCGCACCGGCGCCGCGTGCCGCGCTGTTGGCGTATCTGGCGCTCTGGCTCGTTACGGTCGGGATGATGATCGAGCGGCCCTTGGCAGGGCTGCGTCTCGAGTGGCTGCGGTTGCCGCTGTGTCTCGTGGTCCCCGTGTTGTCCGGGGGCTTGCCCGCGTCCTACCTGATGTGGGCTGCCTATCTGGCGGGCTCCTTGGCACTGCTGTTTTGGATGGGCAAGATCGTTCGGGCCCAACTCCGGTCTGTCGAGGCTGCGGCGGTCGTCTGCTCGAGCAGTTGAAAAAAACCGCCGGCGGAACCGGTGGATCGATATGGAATACTCTAGAATCCCGTGACTGCATACACGGAATGCGGAGGCCTCGCGGCTACGTGAACCCGAAATGAGCGTCTCGAAAACCACAATTGCCCGACCTGGCCGGTTTCAAAAGGTCACGGAGCGTCTGCGCCTGCCTGTATGGGGCGTCAAGGTGGGCATGCGGATTGTCGAACTGGATCGGCCCTGGACCGAGACACCCTTCCTGTTCCAGGGTTTCGCCATCGAGAGCGTTGAGCACATCGAGGAGCTTGGCAAGTATTGCCAGGAGGTAGTGGTCGAGTTCGATCGCGAGGAGTGGATGCCCCCCACGGAGCGCGGCGTGCTCACAGCACCCTCAACCCGCGCCACCTTCGAATATCACGCCGCCACGCCCCGCGACTATCGCAGCGCAGGCACCTTGGTCTCCGCCAGCCAGTCGCTCACCCGCAGCCTGATGGACGATGTGCGCCTCGGCAAGGCCATCGACATCAAAGAGATCAAGGCGACCGTTTCCTCGGCGGTAAAGTCGATCATTGATTCGCCTGATGCCATGCTGTGGATGCAGAAAGTACGCGATCGCAGCGAGTACACGGCAGAGCACTGCGTGAACGTGGGGCTGCTGGCGATCACGTTCGGACGGCATTTGGGGTACAGCGAGGCAGACCTCAACACGATCGGCACGGCCGGGATGCTTCACGATGTCGGCAAGGCGCTCACCCCCATCGAGATCCTCCACAAGGATGGTGCGCTGAACGCCGAAGAATTCCTGATCATGCGCAATCACACCACGGATGGCCGCAACATCCTGATCGGCCAGCCGGACGTCGACCCGACCTGGGTGGATTCCGCGTATTCGCACCACGAAGCGCTCGACGGCACCGGCTATCCGCGCAAGATCAAGGCAAATGGTATTACCGATCTCACGCGCATCATCACGATCTGTGATGTTTACGACGCGATTACCTCGGATCGCTGCTACCGCAACGGGCAGTCTTCTCTGCGGGCCATGGACGTGCTGAACCGCGAGGCCGGTCTCAAATTCGATACCCGCCTCGTCGAGGAGTTCGTCCGCTGCATGGGCCTCTATCCGACAGGCAGCGTCGTGGAGCTGCGCAACGGCGCGCACGGCATCGTGGTCGGCACCAACTACCGCAACCGTCGTCTGCCGCGCGTGCTGGTAGTGCGCGGGGAGGACCAGCAGCCCTGCGAAGAGCGCGTCGTCGACCTCCAGCGCGTATCGGGCGTGGAGGGGCAGGAAGGCTTGTTGATACGCACGGTGGTGCCCAACGGTCGTCTGGGCATCCGTGTCGAAGAATATGTGCGTCGGGGACTCAACATCTCCTGATGACCCTCTCCCGCCGCGAGTACACCGCGTGAGCTTCTACGAAAACCGCATCCTGCCCTGGCTGATAGACGTTGGCTGCGGCACCAGCCCGATCATGAAGCAGCGCGCCAAGGTGGTGCCCGGCGCCAGCGGAGCCGTGCTTGAGATCGGCATGGGCTCCGGACACAACCTTGCGTTCTACGACCCGGCGCAGGTCGATCTGGTCTGGGGCCTTGAGCCCAGCGCGGGCATGCGTCGCCGCGCCGAACCCAGGCTGCGCACATCACCGGTTCCCGTGCGCTGGCTCGATCTGCCCGGCGAGCGGGTGCCGCTTGAAGACGACAGTGTCGATACGGTCGTTCTTACCTACACCCTCTGTACCATCCCGGACTGGTCCGCAGCACTGCGTCAGATGCGGCGTGTGCTGAAACCCGAGGGGCGTCTGCTGTTCTGTGAACATGGTGCCGCGCCGGATCCACAGGTCCGGGCCTGGCAGGCGCGCATCAATCCAGGCTGGCGCCGCCTCTGCGGCGGCTGCAATCTCGACCGCGACATCCCGGGATTGCTCGCACAGGGCGGCTTCGAGATCGATCGGCTGGAGACGGGCTACATTCCCGGCACGCCGCGTATCGCGGCCTTCAACTACTGGGGCAGCGCACGCGCGACGGGTTGAGTCTCAGTTGTCCTCGGGTTTGGTGAAGCCCGGTATCGGGCCGCGCTTGGGGCGAGGCTGGGGGGCGGCGGGCACTGCATCCGGATCGTCGTGGTCAGTCAGCACGGTACCCGCGCTGCGAAAGCCTACCGTCATCGCGGCGTTGATCTCCGCCGTGGAATAGCCCTTGCCCTCGCAGCGTTGCATGGAGTCGTACATCCGTCCCGCCCGCATTTTGCAGCGGGAATCCTGACGATCGAACTCCTGAGTGCACTCGGTCCAGCGCCGGGAGTCGGCTGACAGGGTCTCCAGACAGTTTGGCGGCAAGCCCATTGCCTGGGGCCGCGCCGACATCAGCCCGGCAGCCAGAGCAACACCAATCCACGCACCCTCCCTGATCCTTGGCATTGCCGACGTGTCTCCGCACAGTGAACCTCGCCCGAGTATAGACGAGGCCTTGGCTCCGCCGCGTCCCGCACGGCCTGAGTCACCGCAGATGATGCACAGCCTCGCGGCTCCGGTTACTCTCCCGGTGGCAAGCATGGTCAGGCGGAGCAACAGTGATGAGCACGGGCAGCGGGTGGGCTTACGAGACGGATGTGGTGGTGGTGGGCTCAGGCGCTGGCGCGCTGACGGCGGCCGTTCGGGCCCGGGACCTCGGCTGCGAGGTGCTGGTGATCGAGAAGACCCCGCAGTACGGCGGCACCTCGGCGATGTCCGGCGGCGTGCTGTGGTTGCCAGACAGTCCGCTGATCCCGGCGGCCGGTGCCAGTGATTCCGCGGAGGAGGGCAAGCGGTACCTTCACGAGGTTGTAGCGGAACCCGCGCTTGCCGCGCGCATTGATGCCTTCGTCGACAATATCCCGGCGTTCATCGACTACATCCACCGCGCCACGCATCTGCGATTCGCCGTGCTGCCCCAGTTTCCCGATATGTATCCCGACCATCCGGCTGCCAAGATGCACCGCTGTCACGAGGCGCTGCCGTTCCATGGGCGGGTGCTGCCGGATGCCGAACTTCTGGCTCTCCGACCGCAGCATCCGCAGACCGCGCTGTTCGGTCGCATCGGCTGGACGCCCAGTGAGTCGCTGATCCTCCAGGCCCGTGGTCCGGGCTGGAAGCAGGTGGCTTTCAGCATGGTCGCGCGCTATCTCCTCGATTTGCCGTGGCGCCTGCGCTCGCTGCGTGACCGCCGGCTGGTGCTCGGCGGTGCGCTGGTGGGTGCGCTGCGCCGCTCGATGCTCGATCGAAGCATGCCGCTGTGGCTGCAGACACCGTTCGAGTCCTTCATTCAGGATGACAGCGGCACCGTGACCGGCGTGGTCGCACGGCGTGACGGCGTGAGCGCGAGGATCCGGGCACGCAAGGGCGTGATTCTCGCCAGTGGGGGCTTCGAGCGCAGCGCGGAGATGCGCGCGCAGTATCTCGGTCAGCCAACCGATCCCCGCTGGAGCGCGGGTTCGCCCGGCAACACCGGGGAGGTTATTCGGGCGGCCGCCGGGCTCGGCGCTCGGCTCGAGTTCATGGACGAGGGCTGGTGGGGCCCGACCGTGCTGATGCCCGGTGAGCCGCAGGCGCGGATGCTTATCATCGAGAAAAACCTTCCCGGATCGATCATCGTGAACCGTGCCGGGCGTCGTTTCGTGAACGAGAGCTCGTCCTATACCAAGGTGATCCGCGGGATATTCGCCGCCAATCGCCCCGGCGAGGAATCCATTCCCGCCTACATGATTTTTGACGCCACTTATCGCGGACGTTTCCCGATCGGCCCGATGCTGCCGAGCAACTTCCAGCCTGACTGGGCGGTTCCCGCGGCGGTGAAGGAGGCGATCCCCAGCGCCCCGGACGTGCGCTCGCTGGCGCTCAAGCTGGGCGTGGATCCCGAGGGTCTCGCAAAGACCGTTACCGATTTCAACGCCTACGCGCGCAGCGGCAGCGATCCCGACTTCCAGCGCGGTGACGCCAACTACGATCGCTACTACGGGTATCCGCACGAGCACCCCAATCCCTGTCTCGGGCCGCTCGAAAAGGCACCGTTCTACGGCGTGAAGATCTACCCGGGCGAACTGGGCACCAAGGGAGGCGTGGCCGTAGATGCACGGGCGCGCGCCCTGCGCGAGGACGGCTCGGTGATCGAGGGGCTCTATGCGATCGGTAACTGCAGTTCGCCCGTAACCGGAAGCACGTACCCCGCCTCGGGCTCCACGCTGGCCCCGGCGATGGTCTTCGGCTTCGTGGCAGGCGGGGATGTGGCGTCTCGCTAGGCGAGCCATTCCCGCCTCTATCTCTAATCCCTTTGCTGGATAACCCAACCGTGGAAGACCGGATCCTCATCGAGGGCGCGCGCCAGAACAACCTGCGCAACCTCACTTTGGAATTGCCGCTCGGGGAGCTGACCGTGATCACCGGGGTGAGCGGCTCCGGCAAATCCTCGCTGGCCTTCGACACGATCTACGCCGAGGGTCAGCGCCGTTATGTCGAGACCTTCTCGCCCTACGCCCGGCAATTCCTCGAGCGCATGGACAAGCCGCAGGTCGATGCAATACGTGGTATTCCCCCGGCCATAGCGATCGATCAGACGAACCCGGTGCGCACCTCGCGCTCGACCGTCGGCACGATGACCGAGCTTAACGATTACCTGAAGCTGCTGTTCGCGCGCGCGGCCCGACTGCATTGCCGCGGTTGCGGCAGTGCGGTCCATCACGACAGTCCGGATGCGGTTGCCGCCGTGCTGTCCGCCGATCCCGCGCTCGCCGGCGAGGCAGCCGAGATCCGCTTTTTTGTCGATCTGCTACCCGGCATGGACGCCGCCGCGATGACCGCGGTGCTAGGTGCGCAGGGCTACACCCGCGTGAGCAGCGAAGGCGAGCGACTCGCCGTCGTGCAGGACCGGCTCCGGCTGTCTGAGGACAACCGGTCTCGCCTCCAGGAGAGTCTTGAGGCAGCGTTCCGGGTGGGGCGCGGGAGGGTCACGGTCCGTCTGGGTCGCGAAAACGGCACCCGTGAACTGCGCTTCTCCGCGGGCTTGCATTGCGCCGCCTGCGACATCGCTTATCAGGATGTCAGCCCCAACAGTTTCTCGTTCAACTCGCCGGTGGGCGCCTGCGAAACCTGCCGTGGCTTCGGTCGCACCATCGGCATCGACTACCGCCTGGTGATACCGGACACGACGCGCTCGCTCTCTGGCGGCGCCGTCAAGCCCTGGCAGACGGCAAGCTTCAGCGAATGCCAGAAAGAACTCGAGAAGTACGCGCGCAAGCGCCGCATCCGGCTCGACGTGCCCTGGTCCGATCTGGCCGATGCCGAGCGCAACTGGGTGATCGAGGGCGAGGGCGATATCGACAGCGGAACCTGGTACGGGATCCGGCGCTTTTTCGCATGGCTGGAGACCAAGAGCTACAAGATGCACCTGCGCGTGCTGCTCTCCAAGTACCGCAGCTACGACGACTGCCGTGCCTGCAACGGGGCGCGCCTGAAGCCCGATGCCCTGCTGTGGCAACTGCCGGGGCGGGAGCAGTCGCTCAATTTTCCCGGCGTGGTGCAGTTGCCGATCCGGCGGGCGCGGGATTTCATCGAAGGTCTGCGGCTCGGCGAGGCCATGGACGAGGCGAGCGCGCTGGTGCTGGCCGAGATCCGTTCGCGGCTCGGCTATCTCGTCGAGGTGGGTCTTGGCTATATTTCGCTCGACCGCCAGTCGCGCACGCTCTCCGGCGGGGAGGTGCAGCGCATCAACCTCACCACCGCGCTCGGCACCTCGTTGGTCAACACGCTGTTCGTGTTGGACGAGCCCAGCATCGGCCTGCATCCGCGTGATATCGGCCGCGTCGTTGGTGTGCTCGAGCGACTGCGCGATGCCGGCAACACGCTGCTGGTGGTCGAGCATGATCCGCAATTCATGGTCGCGGCAGACCGCCTGATCGATATGGGGCCGGGGCCCGGCAGAGCCGGTGGCAGCATCGTCTACGAGGGTCCACCCGCCGGTGTGACGGCGGCCAAGGGCTCCCTCACCGCCGCATACCTGCTGGGCATACGCAGCGTTTCCCGCAGCAACCCGCGCGCCGTGCGGGCCGAAGGACCCTGGCTTGAGTTGCGTGGCGCCGCCGAGCACAACCTGAAAGACATCGACGTCCGCATTCCGCTCGGGCATCTGGTCTGTGTCACGGGTATCAGCGGTTCCGGTAAATCCACCTTGGTCAGCGATGTGCTCTATGGCGCCGTCGGTGAGGCGCTCGGCAAGACGGGACTGCATGTCGGCACGCATGCGGCGCTGTTCGGCGCGGAGAAGCTTGTCGATGTCGTGCTGGTGGATCAGGCGCCTATCGGTAAGAGCGCGCGCTCGAACCCCGTGAGCTATGTGGGCGCCTGGGCGGGTATCCGCGAACTCTTCGGTCGTACCCCGCTCGCCAAGGAGCGCGGCTACACCGCGGGCACCTTCAGTTTCAACTCGGGCGACGGGCGCTGCCCGGCCTGCACCGGCAGTGGCTTCGAGCACGTCGAGATGCAGTTCCTGAGCGATGTGTACCTGCGCTGCACCGAATGCGACGGCAAGCGGTTTCGCGCTGAAGTGCTCGAGGTCCGTCTCGCCGGCGGCGAGAACATCGCCGAGGTGCTTGGGCTCAGCGTGGCCGAGGCGCTGGAGCGCTTCGACGGCGAGTACACCGTGCTGGAGGCGCTGCAGCCCCTGCGCGATGTGGGCCTCGAGTATCTCGCGCTCGGGCAGCCGGTGCCGACGCTCTCGGGGGGCGAGGCACAGCGACTCAAACTCGCGGGCCATCTTGCCGAGGCCGGCTCGCGCAAGGCCCGCAAGGGCGCCATGCTGTTCGTGTTCGACGAGCCCACCACGGGACTTCACTTCGAGGATATCGCCCGTCTGCTCGGCGCTTTCGACAAGCTGATCGCCGCCGGACATACGCTGCTGGTGATCGAGCACAATCTCGATGTGATCGAGGCCGCCGACTGGCTGATCGATCTGGGGCCGGAGGGCGGTGAGGGCGGCGGGCTGCTGGTTTTCAGCGGTACGCCGGCGGACATCATCGATTGCACCGAGAGCCACACCGGCACTGCGCTGCGCGATTACCGGCGCGCGCGGGAAGGTATACGCGAGGCGGCTCCGATTGCCCTGCGCGCGCCCCGCGTGCGGGTGGTGCCGCAGATCGAGATCCAGCGCGCGCGCGAACACAATCTGAAGGACATCGACATCACGATCCCGCGCGATGCGCTAACGGTGATCACCGGGATCAGCGGCAGCGGCAAAAGCACGGTGGCTTTCGACATCCTGTTCGCCGAAGGCCAGCGCCGTTATCTCGAGTCGCTGAATGCCTACGCGCGGCAATTCGTGCAACCTGCTGCGCGCCCGGACGTAGACGCCATCCGTGGCATTCCGCCCTCTGTAGCGGTCGAGCAACGCACCAGTCGCGGCGGACGCAAGAGCACCGTTGCCACTGCCACCGAGCTCTACCATTACCTGCGGCTGCTCTTCGTCAAACTGGGCGTGCAGCATTGCCCGGATTGCCAGACGGCGATCGAGGCGCAGTCGGTCGATCTCATTCTCTCGCGCATCCAGCGCGATTTCCGCGGCCAGAAGGTGCAACTACTCGCACCGCTGGTGGTGGCGCGCAAGGGTTACTACACGGATCTCGCCGCTTGGGCGGCCAAGCGCGGACACGCGACGCTGCGGGTGGATGGTGAGTTCCTGCCCACCGAGCCCTGGCCGCGACTCGACCGCTTTCGCGAGCATTCCATCGAGTTGCCCATGGCCGAAATCGACGTCGGCCCACGCAACCGCGCACGCCTCGCGGCGGCGCTTGCCGAGGCACTCGAGGCGGGCAACGGCATGGTGCAGCTGTTGACCCGTGGCCGCGGACGTCCACGCCTTGCCAGCTACTCGACGCGCCGCGCCTGCCCGGGCTGTCAGCGCAGTTTTCCCGAGCTCGATCCACGTCTCTTTTCCTACAACTCGGCGCATGGCTGGTGCGTGGCGTGCTTTGGAACCGGGCTCAGCATGGAGGGTTTCGACGGCGAGCAGACCGGCGAGGAGCACCTGTGGACTGACTGGTGGCAGGGCGGCGAGAAGAGCTGCACGGCCTGCGCTGGGCAGCGACTCAAGCCTGAGGGCCTGGCAGTCAAGCTCTGGGACCGCGGCATTGCCGACTACAACGCGATGACCGTTGATGCGGCATCAGGCCATTTCAACGCACTGAAGCTCGCCGGCCGGGCGCGCGAAATCGCTCGCGACATCCTGCCTGAACTGAAGGCGCGACTGGGTTTTCTGCGCGAGGTCGGCCTTGGCTCTCTCACGCTGGAGCGTTCGGCGCCCAGCCTGAGCGGTGGCGAGGCGCAGCGTATCCGGCTCGCCGCGCAACTGGGCTCGAACCTGCGCGGGGTGTGTTACATCCTCGATGAGCCGACGATCGGACTGCATCCGCGCGACAACGAGATGCTGCTTGGCACCCTGGACAAGCTGCGCGCGAAGGGCAACACCGTGGTGGTGGTGGAGCACGACGAAGAGACCATCCGCCGTGCCGATTACGTTGTTGATCTGGGTCCTGGCGCTGGGCGCGCCGGTGGCGAGGTGGTCGCCGCGGGCACCTTCGAGGACATCCTGCGCGCCGAGCGCTCGGAGACGGCCCGCTGTTTGCGCGAGCCTCTCCCGCACCCGATGCGGGGCCAGCGTCGCGCGGTTGACGCCACGACGCCCTTGCTACGGGTCCATCGTGCGCGGCTCCACAATCTCGACGGTCTGGATGCCGTCATACCGCTCGGCCGGCTGGTTGCCTTGTCCGGTGTCAGCGGCAGTGGCAAGAGCACCTTGATGCGCGATGTGCTCGAGCCCAATCTGCGCGCTGCGCTCGCGGCCACGCGTAAAAGCCGGCTGGCGTGGCAGTGGTGCGACAAGCTGGAGGGTTGGGAGCAGGTGGAGCGCGTGCTGGAGGTCGACCAGACACCAATCGGCAAGACGCCGCGCTCATGCCCTGCAACGTACGTGGGCGTCTGGGATGCCATTCGCAAACTCTACGCCAGCACGCCGGAAGCGCGTCTGCGTGGCTTTGCGGCCGGGCGTTTCTCCTTCAACACGGCCGGTGGTCGCTGCGAGGCCTGCGAGGGACAGGGCGTACGCAAAGTGGAGATGAGTTTTCTGCCCGACGTGAGCGTGCTCTGCGAGGAGTGTCGCGGTGGCCGCTTCAACGCCGAGACGCTGCAGGTGGCCTACCGGGGCAAGTCGATCAGCGATGTGCTCGAGATGAGCGTCACGGACGCCGCGACTTTTTTTGCTGCGCATCCCTCGATCGCGCGTGCGCTGCAGCTCATGTGCGAAGTTGGCCTGGGTTATCTGCGACTCGGCCAGCCGAGCCCCACGCTCTCCGGTGGTGAGGCACAGCGGATCAAGCTGGTGACGGAGCTTGCGCGCGTGAAGGGCGAACCGGCGACACGCACCGGGCCGCAGCCACTCTACCTGCTGGACGAGCCCACCGTCGGGCTGCATATGGCCGATGTCGAGAAGCTCCTCGACGTGATGCACCGTCTGGTCGAGGGCGGAGCCAGTGTGCTGGTGATCGAACACAACCTCGATGTGCTGGCCGAGGCCGACTGGCTGATCGACCTTGGCCCCGAGGGCGGCGGTGCAGGGGGCAGGATCGTCGCGGCAGGCACCCCCGAGCTGGTGGCCGCCACCAAGGGTTCGCACACGGGCAAGGTGCTTAAACCCTTGCTGAAGCGCGCCCGCGCTGTAGGCCCGACCCGGGTCGCGCGCGCATGAGCGGCGATAGCTGGCAGTCGGCGTTGCGCAGGGAAATCCTGCCGGTGCTGTGCACGATCGCGCGTGGTGAGGGCGCGGCGCCGGCACAGCGTTTTCGCGGCGAGGGTTTTGCGGCTGCGATCTCTGTGTTGGGTATCGCCCCGCCCGCGGCAGTCGCAGCGGAGCTGTGCAGTCTCTACGCCGAGGTGTGCAGTGATGCTGCTGTGGCTTATGCCGCGCATGAGTTTCTTGCGGCCGATGACGCTGGCGTTGAGCGCCCCTGCCTGCCGGTCCGACTTCCCCGCGCCCCGGTGTTTCCCGGCTCGGCGGCCTGAGTGCCGCCGGAACCTGCTTCATCCACAGGAGTCTTCGCATGATGCATATCGAACCCGTACCCGAGCAGTTCCGTGCGCTGCTGGCACTCGATCAGTCCACCGGCCCGGTCGAGATGATCAATATGCTGAGGTATCGGGAGCATGCCGCGTACGCGCCCGATAGTGGCCACGCGCCCTGCAGCGGCCTCGAGGCCTATCTGCGCTACGGTCTTGCCGTACAGGCTTTTCTGGATCGGGCGGGCGCCCGGGTGGTGTGGCACGGCCGGCAGCTCCTGATGCTGATCGGGCCCGATGACAAGCAGTGGGATGATGTGCTGATCGTGCGCTATCCCGATCTGCGCGCGTTTGTCGGGATGATCACGGATCCTGCCTATCTGGAGATTGCGGTACACCGCAGCGCCGCTCTCGAGGACTCCCGTCTTATCGTGACGACGCCGGCAGGAGTTGTGGCGGGCGCCGCTGACTGAGCCCTTACCAGTCGGCCGCGGCCTCGCCTTGAGCGCGCAGTGCCGCGCGCAGTGTTGTTGCCGCTGCTGCGAGTTCCTCTGCGCTGCTCGCCTTGGCCCGCGCGAAGGACAAGTCCGCCATCTCCTCAGCCGGTATGAGGTGAAGGTGCGCGTGCGGCACCTCGAAGCCCGCCACGATCAACCCTACACGGGCCGGATGCCACGCGGCCTTGATCGCGCGCGTGATGCGCTGCGCGACCCGCATCAGATGCTGCGCTGTTGCCTCAGGCACGTGGTCCCAGTGATCGATCTCGGCGCGCGGGATCAGCAGTACGTGTCCCTCCCGTATGGGCTGGATGGTCATGAAAGCCACAACCTCGGAGTCTTTCCACACGAAATGGCCCGGCAGTTCGCCATTGATGATGCGCGTGAAGATGCTCGGCATATTGCGAACTCCGTGGGGCTTAGAGGGGTAGTCGTATCTGGTCGTCGCGCGCGAGGAATTCGCGCAGGTTCTTCGGGCGATACGAGGCATCGTGAAGGTAACGCTGCTCGGCGCTGGGGTGCAGGGTTTCGTCTGCATTGCTCAGCCCGATAGGGCGCCAGGCGGTGCCCAGGAGTCGCATCGGCAAGGGGATGTGTGTGTGCAGGACCTCAGTGCTGTCCTCGGCGAGCAGGCGCTCGAGGGCCGCATGGTCAATCCCGAGGCCGGCGCGCTCTGCCTGCGCGATCATCCATGAAAGGCTGAGTCGCGAGAGGCCTGCCTCGCGAGGACCGCCACCCACATCGGTGTGCGAGCCGCTGAACCAGGCCTGCTCGGTGCGCCTGCGGTCCGCGCGCGTACGCCACAGGGCAGGGCGATAGGCCGCACGGCGCTCGTCTATGGCCAGTGCATGACAGGCGTGCTCGACGATGCGGCTGATGGTGGTGTCGTGGAAGCTATGGCGCGTGGCGTCGAAGCCGGGGAAGAGATCGATCGGGATTCCCAGCGCGCCCACGGTGTCCCATACGCCGAGGAATCGCACCTTCACCTCGCGCGCGCGGGGTTCGCGGAACTTCAGCGCGTTGTCGGCATCAGGGCCCCAGTGCGTGCGGTAAACGTGATAGGCGTCCGGGATCTGTGACTCCAGGTGTTTCTCGAGCAACCAGACGTTGCGCAGCAACCCGATGCACGAGCGCACCGCGTAGGCACCCCGGCTGAAGCCGAAGAAAAACAGCTCGTCGCCGGGCGCGTGGTTCATCACGATGAAGCGGTACAGAGACTGGATCTCGCGGTCGATGCCGCTGCCGAAGGCTGCGGCGCCGAGTGCATCGAAGCCGCCGTCGGAACCGAGTCCGGGGTGATAACAGGTGATCTGCGAGGTGCCGTCGCGGGAGACGGGCAGGATCAGGCGCGCCAGACGCAACACGTTGGTGGCGCGCTGGGGCGTGTCGCCATCTTGCCAGGTGCCGTCGCAAAGAATCACCAGCCGTTTCATCGGGATCCGTCGAGTTGCGGTGGAGGGAGTATAGGGCCCCGTGATGGCCGCGCGAAGCGGCCCCGGGCCTCGGCTAAACTGCGTGCATGCCCTTGCCCTGAAGACCGGGAGCCTGTGATGAGAAAGCTGCGTAGTTTCGTTCTTACCGCGCTGCTCGGCGGGCTTGCGGTGATCCTGCCGCTGCTGCTGTTCGTGGCGATCGCCCGCTGGCTTGCGGGCATGCTCCGGGAACTGACGCGCCCGCTTGCCCAGGTGATCGGCCCTCACATTGCCGGTGGCGATACGGTGGCGTTCATGGTGGCGCTGCTTGCGCTGCTGCTCGCGTGCTTTGTGACCGGGATCCTCGTGCGCACCCGCTTCGGCGGCATGTTGTGGGATACCGTCGACCACGTTCTGGCGAAACTCACTCCCGGCTACGCAACGCTGCGCGACACGGTGGGGCAGTTGCTCGGCGCGGGGCAGGGCAGCTCTGCCCTGCGCGGTGATGTGGCGCTGGTGCGCCTGGCGGGGCCGGGCTCGGCGGTGAGTCAACTCGCGATCGTGACGGCCCGGCATGCCGACGGCAGCTTTACGGTGTATGTGCCACCGCGCCATTGCCCACGCAGGGCTTTGTGTACCACCTGCGGCCCGAGGTCGTGGAGCTGCGCCCGGAGATAAGTTTCGAGGCCGCGATGCGCATGGTGCTGGCCTGCGGCTCAGGGGCCGCTGATCTGTTGCCGGGTTGAGTGCCGTTGCTCAGGCTCGGAGGGCGCTGGTGCTGCGCCAGTCGGGCGCGAAGTGCCCAGCCAGTGCGCCCAGCGCGCTGGCGCAGGGTGCGCTCACTTTCAGGGCAAGCATGTCATCGGCGCGCGTGCGCCCAAGGTTGATTGCCAGGACCGGCACGCCGTGAGCGGCGGCGTGGCGGCAGAAGCGGAATCCGGAGTAGATCATCAGCGAGGTTCCCACGCAGAGCAGGGCTCCGGCGCGTTCAACGGCGCCCTTGCAACTCTCCACCACGCCGCTGTCCACGCTGTCGCCGAAGAACACCACGTCAGGCTTCAGAATGCCACCGCAGCCCTCGCAGTCGGGTATCTCGAAGTCCTCGGGCACGCACTCGACGGGCGTGGCATCCCCATCCGGGGCGGGCGCTGCCGGGGCTCGTGCGTACAAGGGGTTTGCGGCCTCCAGTCGCTGCTGCACATGGTCGCGTGACACACGAAGACCGCAGCCCGTGCAGTACACAGTGGCGAGCCCGCCGTGGAGCTCTGTCACGGCGAGGCTTCCCGCGCGCTGGTGCAAGCCGTCTACGTTCTGGGTGATGAGTGTGTCGATCAGCCCGGCGCGCTCGAGGGCCGCGAGGGCGCAGTGCGCCTCGTTGGGCCTGGCGACACTGAAACCGGGCCAGCCGAGGATGCTGCGGGACCAGTAGCGGCGCCGGGCCTCCGCGCTGGCACGGAACTCCTGACCGTGTACCGGCGCACGACCCTGCCAGACGCCTTCGCCATCCCTATAGGCCGGGATGCCGGAATCTGTGCTGCAACCGGCGCCGGTCAGCACTGTCACCGGCGCGCGCTCACGCAGAAAGCGTGCGAGGGTGTCGATTTGCTCGTCGGTCTGGATCATGTCGCCGGGGCTCCGCTCGCCGTGCCCCAAGTACCGCCTTTGTCGCTCCGCGGATCTGTTCGCGGTTGCAGGTCCAATCGCGCGGCGCGTGGGTTAGCATGAGGCATCAGACCGCCCGGAGAATCCACATGCGATACGCAGTCCTGTTCACGCTCGCCTTGCCCATCCTGCAGGCCCACGCCGCCGGCCAGCAGGGACTCGACTACAACCTGGTCAGGCTCGATGCCGCAGCAACTGCCGAGGTGCGCAACGACCAGATGCGGGTGCAACTGGTGGTAGAGCATACCGCCCGCGATGCCGCGGCCTTGCCGGACCTGGTGAATGCCGATATGCGCTGGGCGCTGGACCTGGCCAAGCGCCATTCCGCGGTGCGGGCGCAGACGGGCGAGTACAGCACCCAGCCCGAGTACACATCCACCCGCATCGTGGGTTGGCGTGCCCTGCAGGAACTGGTGCTCGAGGGTGAGGATTTCGGCGCGGTGAGTGCGCTGGTGTCTGCCCTGCAGGAGAAGTTGCAGGTGCGCGGGATGCAGTTCCTGCCTACCCGAGCCACGCGGTTGAAGGCGGAGGCCGATCTTACCCGCGACGCGATCAAGGCCTTCAGTGATCGCGCCACGCTGATCAGCGAAGCGATGGGTGCCAAAGGCTATGAGGTGGTGGATGTCAGCGTGGGCAGCGCGCCGGAGCAAGTCATGTACCGGCGGGCTCCGCAGATGATGATGAGCGTGGCTGCGGACGCCGCTGCCGCGCCACCGGTTGCCGTCGAGGGCGGCACCGCGACCATCACTGTGAACGTGAACGGTCAGATCCAGCTGCGCTGAGCGGTAGCTATCGCACTCCCCTGCGCGGGCAGGGGAGGAGGTGACGGCGTTTTTCGGGAATCAGTTCGCGGCTCGCTCGGCGGCGTCCACCGTCTGATAGATCAGGGTATTGATCGTCATGGGACCCACACCGCCCGGCACGGGCGTAATGGCCGCGACCCGATCGCCGAGCGGGCCGAGCTCGATATCACCCACGCCGCCAGGGTGGTAGCCCGCATCCACAACCACGGCACCGTCCTTGATCCACGACGCGCGGATGAACTCCGGCCTGCCTACCGCGCCGACGATCACATCAGCCTGCCGCACGAAGGACTCGAGCCCTTGGGTGCGTGAGTGGCAGATCGTCACGGTGCAGTTGGCGTTCAGCAACATCAGGGACATCGGCTTGCCGAGGATGGGGCTGCGGCCGACCACCACTGCGTGCTTGCCCGCCAGCGGTATGTCATAGGCCGCGAGCAGGCGCATGATCCCCGCGGGCGTGGCCGAGCCATACGCGTGCTCGCCCATGGCCATCCGCCCGAAGCCGAGGCAGGTGACGCCGTCCACGTCCTTGGCGAGTGCGATGGTGTCAAAGCACAGGCGCTCGTCGATCTGCGGCGGGGCGGGGTGTTGCAGCAGGATGCCGTGGCAATCGGGGTTGGCATTCAATTCCTGGATGCGGGCAAGCAGCTGCTCGGTGGTGGTGCTGGAGGGGAGCTCTACGGCGATCGACTCCATGCCGACGCGCTTGCAGGCGTTCTGCTTCATCCGCACGTAGGTGGCGCTGGCCGGATCATCGCCGACCAGGATAGTCGCAAGGATCGGCGTGCGTCCCGTTTTCTCCCGGATGGCGGCAACGCGGGTGCTGAGCTCGGATTCGGTCTTCTGGGCGACGGCCTTGCCGTCGAGGATGAGAGCGGACATGGTGCTGAAGTTCCTTGCGTGAGGTCAGTGGCGTTGCCGGGCGGCCCGTATTCTGGCACTGCCATCCGTGGCGGCCAAGCGTCGCCAAATTCCCCCCGCGCTTGATTGACGCTCCGAACGGGCGGCCAGTACTATCGCTGCCCCGAGTGGGACTGTGGCGATCGGAATTTCGGGGTATAGCGCAGTCTGGTAGCGCGCCTGCTTTGGGAGCAGGATGTCGGGGGTTCGAATCCCTCTACCCCGACCATGTCGTCCGGTGTGAAGTTCAGTGGTGGCTGTAGCTCAGTTGGTAGAGCACGGGACTGTGACTCCCGGTGTCGCGGGTTCAATCCCCGTCAGCCACCCCATTTACTTCGCATGACTCGCAGCATCCATCCCGCTCACGGGTCTCCCTGATCGCACCGGAGCGCGCCATGTCCTTCGTCAAGATCGAGACGCCCCGTCCCGGAGTCGCTCTCGTGACCCTTGATCGCCCCGAACGCATGAACGCCATGGCTTTCGACGTGATGGTTCCGCTGCGCGAGGCGCTGGAGGAACTCAGCTTCGACAACAGCGTGCGCGTGGTGATATTGACCGGCGCAGGGGAGGGCTTCTGCTCGGGTGCGGACCTTGTAGACCCGGGCTATCTGCCGATTTTCGATGGGATCGGTGTTCCGGGCATCGCGCGGCGCGCGATGAAGGTGCTTGAGGATGTGATCTCCTCACTGCGCGATATGCACCAACCGGTGATCGCAGCCATAAACGGTCCGGCGATCGGCGGTGGTTTCTGCCTTGCCATGGCAACCGATATCCGCCTTGCAGCCGATACCGCCTACTTCCGGGCCGCGGGTATCAATAACGGTCTCACCGCAGCCGAACTCGGTCTTAGCTACACATTGCCCCGCGCCATCGGCGCCTCGCGCGCCTTCGAGATCATGCTGAGCGGACGTGATGTCGACGCCACCGAGGCTTCCGCGATCGGGCTGGTATCGCGGACGCTGCCCGGCGATCAACTGCTCGAGGCCTGTTATGCACTAGCGGAGCGCATCATCGGCTACAGCCAGATCGGCGTTGAACTCACCAAGCAGATGCTCTGGGCCGGGCTCGAGGCGGGAAGCATGCACTCCCACATGAATCACGAGGGCCACGCCCAGCTCTTCGTGCGCATGACCACGCGCAACTTCGAAGAAGCGATTAAAGCGCGTCGCGAGAAGCGCGCGCCGCTGTTCAAGGATTGAACCCTGTTCAAAGTGGCCGCAGCCCGTGGCCGGCCGCTACAATCCGTTCCACGCGCCCGTAGCTCAGTTGGATAGAGCACCCGCCTTCTAAGCGGGTGGTCAGAGGTTCGAGTCCTCTCGGGCGCGCCAACTAAATCAATGCAGTAGATGAATTCCCCCGGCGATCTCTCCGTCGCAGACGTGTACGTAGGGTGCAACGGACTCGCCCGGCGCCTGTTCGTGGCGGTCTTGTCCTCATGGATCGGGAGGGGGCGCGGATGCGGCGTAGGGTCGCTCGGCGCGACAGAGAATTTTCAGCCTTAACCAAACCGTCCGTGGCAACGGGGTCTCATTGGACAATGCTGATACTCTACGTTTGCCATCTGTTTATGCTACCGTCCACGGATGGCTGATTCCAATGGTTTCTCGCCTCACAGTTGCTGCCTGATTCCGTCAATCTTACTTCCAGTAGGCCGGTCATCCGGTGCATGTCAGTCCACTTGAATAACGGACAGTCAGTCACCACGTAGAGGGAAC
The DNA here is from genome assembly GCA_903938575.1 of uncultured Gammaproteobacteria bacterium. Classification (GTDB taxonomy): domain Bacteria; phylum Pseudomonadota; class Gammaproteobacteria; order Pseudomonadales; family UBA5518; genus UBA5518. The sequence continues at coordinate 563 of CAJADV010000086.1, read as the reverse complement.
TCTGATGTTGCGATTTTATCGAAAGCTAAGCCGTGTTTCGCTGGGTGTGTTCTTGATTTGCTGGAGTGTCGCTGGTAGTCCCAGCATCAGAGCGCAAGAGGCGCCAAGTCAATTTGGCACAACAGATAACTCCTCAGGAAAGCGCAAGCAGCCACCGAACATCCTCTTCGTTGTGATGGATGACGTTGGTGTAGATCAAATGAAGCTGTACGGTTATGGGGCAACCCCTCCTGCACAAACACCGACAATTGACGCACTCGCGGCCAACGGAGTGGTCTTTGCGAATGCCTGGGCAATGCCGGATTGCTCACCAACTCGAGCGACATTCTGGCAGGGTCGTTATCCAATGAGAACCCAGCTTCTAAACCCGATTCAGCCCCCAGACCTTGCCAATTCCCAAGTATCGCCATATGAAGTAACAGTTCCCAAACTTCTACGCAAAAGAGGCTATATCAACGGGCTGTTTGGAAAAATGCACTTGTCTGGCTCAAGCCAAGTTCCAGCGAACAATCCGCTTGGTAACGAGGTTTATCGCAAACTGGGATTTGATCATTTCGAAGGAT